>JAGDDC010000354.1 GCA_017958245.1 Lachnospiraceae bacterium | reverse complement strand
TTAAGCTTCTTACTGTTTTTGAACGCCCCCGTTCCAACGGTTATCAGGCCTGAAGGAAGCGTGACCTTTTCTGCCATGCTGTTATACAAAGCATTCGTCCCGATCTCGGTAACGCTTTCGGGGACAGTATACTCTGCAGTCCCTGCTGCCGCGGGGTATTTGACCAGTTTCTTCATATCCGGAGAGAAGATCACCCCGTTCTCCGATGTATAGTTCTTGTTTCCCTTTTCTACCTCAAACGACCGGATGCTCACCGCATCGATAAATGCACAGTTTTCAATGACTGCGATGTTTTTCGGAACAGTGTATGTATTCCCTTTTTTCTTCGCGGGATACAGTATGAGCCTTGTCTTATCCTTGCTGAAGAGTATGCCGTTATTGACAAGATATGACTTGTTGCCCGGATCTACCTTTATGGTCCCAAGCGCAGGACATCCCGAAAGAGCGGAAGCTGCGATCTCGGTAAGGCTCGCGGGAAGCCTGACCGCCTTGATAGCGGTATTCATGAATGCAGCGCTCTCGATCTTTTCAAGCTTCTTATTAAACGTCACGGTCTTTAATCCGGTACAGTCAGAGAAAGCATTGTACTTGAGGGTTTTGAGTTTTTCCGGGAGCTTAACCTTCTTCAATGCGGTCTCTGCGAAAGCAAACCCGCCGATAGTCTCAATGTTCTTCGGGAAATTAACGGTTGTAAGCTTCCTGCACCCGTTGAATGCTTCTCTGCCTACAGCTTTGATCGATGAGGGCAGCGTCACTTTTTTCAGCTTTTTCTGATAACTGAAAGCATTATCGCATACACTTGTTACGCCCTCTTTAATAACGACCTTTGTAATGGCAAGATTCCTCGGATCTGATGATTTGGAAGCTCCGACAAAAGCTTTGGCATCCATATCGCCTTTGCCCGAGATCGTAAGTACTCCTCCGCTAAAGGACCATTTGAGGTTGCTTCCCCATTTGCCGGACTTGGCTGCAGCTCCGGACACTTTTGAAGGAACCAGTAAAAGTCCGATGATCATCACTGCGATGAAACGTAAAACAGTTTTTTTGTTCATAGTAAACCTCCGTGCTCAACAGTTTTCTTCCCCACAAACCTTATCGCTGCAAGCGCAAGCTCAAGTGTCGGGTCCGTATTGGGATGATCCAGTTTGTATATAGAAAAGGCGAGCGGCAGCTCGGTGCACCCGAGCACCAGAGTCTGCGCCCCTGCCGCGAGAAGGTTCTCGCAGCATCTCCTAAACCCCGATACGTCGTGTTCCATATCTCCGGCCTTCACGCCATTGTAGATCACGTCCATCACCGCTTCCTGATCGGCCCTCCCCGGGTTGATGAGTTCCACCCCGCTTCCCTCGAACGCGCGCGAATAGACTCCGGTCTCTATCGTTCCGTCGGTTGCGAGAAGTCCGGCCTTCGTAATTCCCCCGGCCTTCAGGACATCCCTTGTGATCTCTATCATGTTGAGGACCGGGATGCCTACAGAAGCCGCAACCCTGTCGTAGAAGCCGTGCGCCGTGTTGCAGGGCATCACGAGCACGTCGGCCCCGATCGACTCGAGGTACTTCGCGCTCTTTGTCATCTCAGGCACCGGGTCTGCGCCTCCGTGGAGCAGAGCAGCCGTGCGGTCCGGTATTGCGGTGTTTGAATCGATGACCACGCGTATGTGATCCTGATCCGACTTCGCCTCCGTGTGATATATGATCTTCTCAAATATGTCCGCCGTCGCGAGCGGCCCCATACCGCCTATGATACCTATCGTCTTCCTTGTATCCGTCATATCTCCTCCCTCTGCTGCAATAACTACCGGTGATTGTGAGCCACGCATCAGGTTCCGCTCTGTATAACCCTCGCTGCGAGAGTGTTACCGGCAGAAGCCTCACTGCTGTTGCAATACTCGCGGAGGCGTGACCTATGTAAATGCGTATTGTCATTGAAACACGCAGCTACCGGTGGTGAACATCTATCTGCGTGTAAGGGATCTCGATCCCCGCCTCTTTAAGCTCTCCCTGGATCAGGTAAAGCGCCTGTCTCTTCGCGCTCGCTCTGGTCGTAGGAGTGGCCTCGACCCTCAGTTTGTAGCAGATCGCCGAAGCCCCGAACTCTTCTGTCCCGAGGAACGCGCAAGTCTTGACGCCGGGGATCTCCTTAACCTTCAGAGCGATATTTGCAAGAAGCCCATGAACACGCTTATGATCCTCCTCGTAGGGCAGCTGAAGATCTATGTCGAACCACCCTGCTATCTTTGTGATCTTCGTGATGTCACGGTTGCACACCGAGACGATGTCGTTCGTGTTCAGATCCCTTATCTTGGTAGTCTTCATCGTGAACGACACGATCTCCCCCACGATTCCTTCGTAGCTTACAACATCGCCCTCGCGGAAGAAGGAATCCGTCCTGATGTGGATGCCCATGATCAGGTCCTTTAGGTAATCCTGGAGCGCGAGGCCCACAATGGCACTGACGATGCCGAGTCCCGCGACCAGCGAGGTTATGTTGATCCCGTATATCTGCAGGATCGTCATCACCGCAAGCAGCAGTATCACGATCCTGATCACGCTGTACATGACGCCCGAGAAGAACACATTGCTGTCCCGCTTCTCGGGGTGCTCGCGCCTGTACCGGTTCCTGTAGCGCTTGTAGACCTGCCAGATGACGATCATCACGGCCGCCACGCCGATGCTCACGAGCAGCTTGGGCGTGAAGACTGTCTTTGCGATATCCGCAAATGTGTCCGCTATGTCTTTCTCCTGCACAACCGCTTCAGCCGCAGGCGTCGCCCCCGCCGTCTCCGGAGTGGGACCCACGAGCTCCGTCAGGAATATGAGTTTTTCCATGTGTTACCTCCAGTTGTCGCGATGATCTAAGCTGCCCGGCAAGATTGCGTTACCGCAGTGACTTAGCTGCCCGGCAAGATCACGCAGTCGCCGCCTTTTAAAACCTCAGCAGCAGTTCGCGGTCCACTTCCTTTCCGCCTCGCACAAACACGCGGGGCACCCTCTTCGATACCGCGCAGGTTATCTCATAGGGGATCGTGCCCGCGATCTCGCTCATCTTCTCGATCGGGTTGTTTGGTCCGAACACTTCGATCTCTGAGCCCACGCCCACATCCATGAGGTCCGTCAGGTCTATCATGCACATATCCATGCAGATCTTGCCCCTGACAGGTGCCGGTCCGTCCACAGTCATCATGCTGTAGCGGTTCGACAGGCATCTGAAGAACCCGTCCGCATATCCGTAGGGCAGCACTCCCATGCGGGTGCGCTTGTCAGTCGTATAGATCCTGCCGTAGCTTATATCCGTCCCCGGCTCGTAAGTCTTTATCGTGCTGACCGTCGTGATCAATGTCATGGCGGGCTTGAGCCCCAGCTTCTCCGCGAACTCACCGTACCCGTACAGCAGCAGTCCCGGGCGGACCATGTCAAGATAAGTCTCGGGATATTCCGCCACAGCTCCGGTATTTGCGCAATGTCTGAGTTTGAACCTGTGCCCCGTCTTCTTCTCGACGTCCTCTATAACCTTCATGAACAGCTCAAACTGGTGCTTTGTATATGCCCTTGCCTCCTCGCCGTGCTCGTCCGATACCGCGAAATGGGTGAAGATCCCTTCCGCCTCGAGGCCCGGCATGGTGCAGGCTTCATACATCCTTTCGACTCCGCCCTCGTATAGATCTCCGTCGCAGAGGTATCCGAGCCTCGACATACCCGTGTCCACCTTGATGTGGATCTTGAGCTTCTTGTCAAGGTTGAGCTTTGCGATATAGGCAGATGCCTGCTCGCTGTATTCCCTCGCCTTCGCGTCACAGCTCACGGCCTGGGTTATGTCATATTCGATGAGCCTTGCGACCTGCTCCCCCGGGGTGTGCCCGAGGATCAGTATCGGCATTGATATGCCGCCAAGCCTCAGCTCCATGGCCTCATCAATGCTGCTCACCGCGAGATATTCCGCGCCGAGCTCCTGGAGGAGGAGCGAGGTCTTCACCGCGCCGTGTCCGTACGCGTCCGCTTTCACGACGCCCAGGAAAGCCACATCCTTCCCGACTCTGTCCCTCAAGACTCTGTAATTGTGTTCTATCGCGTCGAGGCTGATCCTCGCCCACGTTCTTCTGAGTGTAGATTCCATCTTGTCATCCCTTTTCGTTGACGCTCCCCAAATGATCCCGCGGGGCAGCGCTTGTTTACATACATTCCCATGGTAGCACCGAACATCACAAAATGCAAGGTTGACCGCGACATCACGTCTGTGGTATTCTATAAGAGTAGTAAGAAATCACAGCGCCCCGGACAGCCTTCTGTCAGGGCTTCCCACATGAGAGGAGCCTCAGATGAACGACGACAGATCAACCTTCAACAACATAAAAACAAGGATCATCCTCTCACTCGCGGTCAATCTGGCTCTCGTGGTCATGGGCTCGATCGGGTGCTATCTCGAATCGCTCAAGCACGGGATATCGGTCGTCAGGTTTTTCACCTTTTTGAGCAATTTCGTCGGAGTCATAAGCGCTGCCTTCCTCTGCGCGGCTCTCATCATGAGCCTCAAGAACAGGTCCTACCTCATAAGCAGGACGGCGGCCACGCTCAAGTTCGTGTCCACCTGCTGCCTGACGCTCACTTTCCTGGTGGTCGTGTTCGCGCTCGTACCGCTCGCGGTGGGCCGCCAATCTACCATAGGTGAGACGATCATCAGGTTTCTCTTCACCGGCAACATGCTCTACCAGCATTTCTTATGTCCCGTAGTATCGATCATATCGATCATTTTCATAGATCCGCTGAACTTCGGCTTCGCAAAGGCCCGGAAGCTCGCACTCTACGCGACTTGCCCCGTTCTTGCTTACGCGATCGTCGTCACGCTTTTAAACGTGCTCAAGGTCATGCGCGGACCCTATCCTTTTCTTGATGTATATGCCCAGCCCGTCTACGTCTCGATCCTCTGGGCGGTCGCGATACTGGGCGGCACCTACCTCATCTCGTTTCTTCTCGCAAAGAGTGTCAGACCCCGCAGGTAATTGCAGGGCAGTGGCTTACGCAGGGCAAAGCTTTGCTTCATGAACCCGTTCGCCAAGCCCCCGGTTTGCAAGCAAGCTTGAACTGAGCGCTTCGCTTTTTCAAAAAAACAACCCCTGCCTGCAGTGGATCACCACGACGGGCAGGGGGCTTTTATCTGTTTTAAAAAACTATCCTTGCGAAACCCGGACAACAGTTTTACAGTTCGCAGGTACCCACGGTTCTCGGGAACGGGAGCACGTCTCTTATGTTGCTCATTCCGGTGAGGTACATCACGCACCTCTCAAAGCCGAGGCCGAAGCCCGCATGCCTTGCGGAACCGTACTTTCTGAGGTCGAGATAGAAGTCGTAATCCTCTTCCTTGAGCCCGAGCTCCTTCATCCTCGCGCGAAGCGCCTCATAGTCGTCCTCACGCTGGCTTCC
>JAGDDC010000353.1 GCA_017958245.1 Lachnospiraceae bacterium | reverse complement strand
TGTAAGCCCTTCAGCGTTAAGGTCATGAGCCGGATCGTTTCGAGAAGCTCGGGGCTCACGTTTTCGCCCGTCCCGATGCGCTGCAGCTCCCCGAGCACCTCCTCGTGAAGATGCTTCATCGCGATGTAAACGCGGGGGCTGCCCTTGACTGTGATCTCGCGGTTCATGCAGCGGCGGTAGCAGTACTCCTGCTTGGGAAGCCCGGAGATCGCGACGGCCCTGTTCAGCTCCACGGCCTCCTCGGGCGAGACGCGGAACACCACCGACTTCGAGCGGAAACGGTTATGCTTGTCAAGATTCTTCTGCGACATACGTATTTGCCTCCTTTGCGGCGTCGAGCCTGTCCGCCATTTCCGTCTGCTTTGACGGGAACATGTGGGCATAGCGATAGGTGATGTCGATGCTCTCGTGGCCGACGCGGTTCGCGATCGCGACCGCCGAGAAGCCCATGTCGATGAGGAGTGAAACGTGACTGTGGCGAAGATCGTGTATGCGTATCTTCTTCACACCGGCGGCCTCGGCCCCGCGCTTCATCTCGTGATCCAGGAACCTCCGCGTGAAGGGGAAGAGCCTGTCGTCCGGCTCCAGATCGTAGAGGCGCGAGGTGTAATCCCGCATCTCCTCGCAGAGGAACTTGGGCATTTTGACCGTGCGGTTGCTCTTCTTCGTCTTCGGCGTGGTGATGACGTCCCTGCCCTTTATACGCTGATACGATTTGCTGATACTCACGGTGCCCTTTTTGAAATCGAGATCCGCGAGCGTCAGCGCCAGCAGCTCGCCCACGCGGATGCCGCACCAGTAGAGCATTTCGAACGCGTAGTAGGCCAGGGGCTTGTCCATTATGGCCTCGGCGAATTTGAGGTATTCCTCCTTCTCCCAGAAATCCATCTCGCCCGATTCCTTCTCGCCCATGCTCCCCGCGAGCGCGGCGGGGTTCTTGGAGAGCCCGTAATGCTTCACGGCGTGGTTCAGCATGGCGCTGAGCTGGTTGTGGATGGTCTTGAGGTAGGTCTGGGAATAGGGCTTTCCCTTTTCGTCGCGGTAGCCGATCATCACGTTCTGCCACTGCATAACGTCCCTTGTGGTGATGTCGCAGAGCTTCTTGTGCCCGAAATAGGGCAGGAGCTTCTGCTTGATGAGGTACTCCTTCGAGAGCCAGGTGTGCTCCTTGAGCTTGGGGCGTATGTCCCGCTCGTAAAGATGCAGATACTCCTCGAAGGTCATGTTGGTATCGGCGCATGTTTCGAGCAGGAACCTGCGCTCCCACTCCAGCGCCTCGCGCTTGAGTTCGAACCCGCGCTTGCACTTCTTCTTGTGCTCGCCGGTCCAGTCGGTATATCTGGTCCAGACATACCATGTTCCGTTTTTGTCTTTATAGACTCCCATTATTTGTCCTCCTTCTTTTCATCGTAGAATCTCTTGTAAAAGTACGGTCTGCTCACACGTCCTGCCAACGTGATGTAGCCTTTCCTTCTGAGCTCGGCGTTCAGCTGCCTGATGATCTTGTAACCATAGGAGTCCGAAATATCGAGCTCTTGCGCGATCTGCTTCGCGTTGATGAATTTATCGTTGTTCATAATCTCACCTCCCTTCTGCTTTCGGATCGCCGTATCCTTTGCCGCTCGTCCGGCGATCCGGTGCGGTTATTATGCCACTTTTTATCCGATCATTCAGCCACCCCCGTGGGTGTCCGAATAATTGAGCGTTTTTGTCAATATAT
>JAGDDC010000352.1 GCA_017958245.1 Lachnospiraceae bacterium | reverse complement strand
TGCTACGTCGGCATCACCAGGGCAGAGCGCGTCCTGCTGCTTAGCGGCGCACGCGAGCGAATGCTCTGGGGAAGCACGCAGTACAACAAAAGATCCCGCTTCGTCGACGAGATCCCCCGCTATATGCTCGCAGTCAAGGGCGCACCCGGTAGGGACGAGATGGGAAAGACGCTCTCTTTTGGGGAGAGGAAAACTACATCATTTGCAAAGTCACCTTATGCCGGTCTTTTTAAGCCTACGCCCAAAGATATAGGCTCCGGAGGACAGGCACCCGACTTTGGAGTCGGCGACCGTGTAAAGCACATAAAATTCGGCGTTGGGACGGTCAAAGACCTCAAAAAGGGCGGCAGAGATTATGAAGTCACGGTTGAGTTTTCCGCAGGAATAAAGAAAATGTTGCTCAGTTTTGCTAACCTAAAAAAGATTTAATCACAAAAAAGTAAATTATTGTTTATTTTTTTCATGGCATATGCTATAATTGACAAGGATTTGTAACTGGGTAACAAAATCCGTTACAAAGGTGGGCAGTTTGAAGGTGTTTTTCAGACGGCACCGGTGGCGGTGCAGGCACGGCAGCGGTGCAAGCGGCAGCTAGGGGCTTTCGCGAAAACTTTGCCTGCGGAAAGGTGTTTATAGCGTCATGAATAATGAAAACACTAGGGATGACAACCCTGCAAAGAGAAGCATTTCAGTGGGATTCTTCTCCAAGATGAGTACCAAGATCACACTTTTGATCAGTTTGATCGTCTCGGTGAGCATCATCGTCCTCATCATAGTAGCCACTAACCGTGCTACTCACGCGATGCAGGAGACTTACCTGAACTACTCGCAGAACCTCGCGGAAGAGGCTGCCATAGGCGTTGATTTCGCAACGGAGTTCGGTGAGGAGGCGTACGGCGGTTCAGCCATGAACCTCGCACAGGAGGCCGCAGTCTCCATAAACTTCTCAAGGCAGTTCGGAGAGACGGTCTACAAGGCATACGCTCAGAACCTCGCAGAGGAAGCAGCGAAGTCTGTCAACCTGATCGCGGGCGATGAGAACGCTTCGGTCGACAGAGTGCTCAGGAGTGTGAAGATACTCGGAGTTGAAGGCTCATACGCATATATGGTATCACCCGGCGGGACCATGCTCTGGCATCCCACGGCCGACAAGATCGGCAACCCGGTTGAGAACGCCGCTGTAAAAGGCATAGTTGAAGACCTCAAGGCGGGCAAGAAAGTCGAGAACGGCTCCGTACTCTACGAGTACAAGGATGCTTTGAAGCTTGCCGGTTATGCTTTCACGGCAGCGGGCGACATCATGATCGTTACGGCGGATTATGACGAGTTCATGAAGATCGACTACGCAACTCTCCTCGGGAACATTGTTATAGAGGGAGTTGAGGGTTCGTACGCATACATGGTATCTCCCGACGGCACGATGCTCTTCCACAAGGACGAGTCAAAGATCGGACAGCCCGTCGAGAACGCCGCAGTCAAGGGCATAGTTGCTGACCTTGCAGCCGGCAAGACGGTTGAAGACGGTTTCGTTATCTATGAGTACAAGGGAGCCTTAAAGCTCGCCGGATATTCATTTACCGATACGGGGAACATAGTTCTCGTGACAGCTGACTACGACAAGCTCATGAGGATTGACTATGACAAGCTCATCGGCGAGATCGAGATGTCGGGTGTCGAGGGCTCATACGCATACATGGTATCTCCCGATGGAACGATGCTCTACCACAAGGACGCATCGAAGATCGGACAGCCTGTTGAAAACGCGGCTGTAAAGGGCATAGTAGCAGACCTCGCGGCAGGCAAGGCCGTGCCGGACGGCTCATGTACCTATGAGTACAAGGGGGCTGACAAGGTAGCGGGCTACGCTTTCACAAACTCGGGCAACATAGTCATAGTTACGGCGGACAAGGACGCCATGATGTCGGGAGTCGATCACATGAGGCTCATGCTCATCATCATCGGCATCGCATTCCTCCTTGTGGCAGTGATCTTCGTTGCGATATTCACCAAGATCATGCTCAAAGCGCTCGAGAAGCTCGTGCCCGTGATCAACAAGACCGCGGATTATGACTTCAGAGAGGATCAGGAGTCCGAGAAGCTCAAGAACCGTTCGGACGAGATCGGCGTTATAGCAGGTGCTCTCGGCAAGACAAGAGAGAACTTGAGAGACATGGTAGGCCTCATCTCAAATGCGGGCTCAAGCATAGATTCGAGTGTCAACACGCTCCAGTCGACTATCGACAGCGTGGGCGGCATGTGCCAGGATAACTCGGCTACAACGCAGACTCTTGCCGCAGGTATGGAAGAGACTGCTGCTACGACATCGACCATCGCTCAGAAGATCTCGGATGTTCAGGGCAATGCTCACGATATCGACAGACTCGCAGACGACGGAACGAAGCTCTCCGACGAGGTTTCCAAGCGCGCCAACGATCTTGCTGCCACAACCGAGAAGGCCAGCAAAAAGACGATGGAGATGTACGAGAGCGTCAAGATCAAGTCGGAGGACGCTATCAAGGCTTCCAAGGCTGTTGACAAGATCAACGAGCTCACCGGAACGATCATGGCCATTTCGTCACAGACCGGACTCCTCGCACTCAACGCTTCGATCGAGGCAGCACGTGCAGGAGAGGCGGGTCGCGGATTCGCAGTCGTTGCTACCGAGATCGGAAACCTTGCGACTCAGACCTCACAGGCAGTCACAAACATCAGCGGCATAGTGGACGAAGTAAACTCCGCTGTCGGACAGCTCTC
>JAGDDC010000351.1 GCA_017958245.1 Lachnospiraceae bacterium | reverse complement strand
TATACGGCAGAAAACGTCATCATAGCGACGGGAGCGGTTCCTTCGCGTCCTCCCATCAAGGGACTTGAGCTTGATGGAGTGCTCACATCGGACGAGATCCTAAGGGGTTGCGACCACGTGTACAAGTCGCTCGTGATCATTGGCGGAGGAGTGATAGGAGTTGAGCTTGCGACGTTCTATTCGGAGATCGGAACGGAAGTCACCATCGTGGAGGGGCTTGACAGACTGCTCCCGGGCATGGACAGGGAGCTTGGACAGAGCCTGCTCGCCGTGCTTAAAAAGAAGGGCGTAAAGGTATACACCCGCGCTATGGTGGAGTCTATAGAAAAGAGCGGGGACAGCCTCTGCGTGAGCTTCCGCGAAGGCGGAGCGGGACAGAGTCCCGCGGCAGCCCCGGAGAGCGGACAGGAAGCGGGACTTACTTCTGTGTCGGGCGAAGCCGTGCTCTGTGCCATCGGGCGCACACCCTTTACCGAGGGGCTTTTTGCGGACGGTATAGAGGTTGTGATGGACGGCAGGAGGATCGCTGTCGATCAAAACTATGAGACCGGTCTTGAGGGAGTCTACGCGATAGGAGACGTCTCCTCGAAGATCCAGCTCGCCCACGCGGCAACTGCTCAGGGAGAAGCCTGCGCCGCGCATATAGCGGAGAAGATGCGCTCCGGGAAGAGTGCGGGAGAAGAGGAGAACCCTGCAGGGTCTGTCGGATCGGCGTCTGCGGGAGCAGGTCCGGGCCCGATACCCGGCTGTGTGTACTGCCGCCCGGAGATCATGACCGTTGGGCTGACCGAAGCGGAGGCCAAGGAGAGAGGAATTGAGGTGAGTACTGCGAAGTCCGTCATGGGGGCGAACTCCCGCACTCTCATAGCGGGGGCTGAGCGCAGTTTTATGAAGCTCGTTGCGGACGCGGAGACGGGAGTGATACTCGGAGCACAGTTTATGTGCACAAACAGCACGGATATGGCTGGTGAGCTGACGACGGCGATACGCGCGGGGATGACGGCTGCAGATCTTCTTGCGGCCGTGCGCCCGCATCCCACTTTTGAAGAAGCGCTTTCCCAGGCATTGGAAAAACTTGTCTGTGTTTGCGAACGCGCGTAAAAAGCTCTGTGACCGCGCAATTTAGCGAATCAAAGTACATAGTATGTAAAAATCATTTTAATAATCCATAGTTGACAGATTCAGGGTAATTGTGTACAATTTTACATGTGATTTTGCCGAGAAGTTTTGTATAAATCGGCCAAATACACAGACTCGTTTTCAAAGAAAACGGGTCAAACAGGTCCCGCTTCCGCTGAGCGGATCCCAAAGGGCGGGGCTCAAATCTAAGGAGGAGAAACTATGAAAAAGATCATCGCGTTACTTTTGGCTATGGCTATGGTCATGTCAATGGCTGCCTGCAGCAAGAGTGAGGAGAAGACTCCCGAAACTCCTGCAGCTACTGAGGCTCCTGCAGCTACGGAAGCACCTGCAGCTACAGAAGCTCCCGCAGAACCCACCGAAGCTCCCGCAGAGCCCGAGGCAGGACAGGTTGAGATCAACGTTATCGCTTCTGAGTACGGTCTTCAGACAGCAGACTGGTGGAAGAACTTCACCAACGATTTCAACACGGCTTATCCCAACATCAAGCTGACAGTAGACGTTGTTTCGTGGAACGACATCTACACCGTAGTCAACACAAGGATCGCAAACAACGATGCGCCCGACATTCTCAACATCGACGTATTCGCAGACTATCAGGCAGACGGACTTCTTCTTCCCGCTAAGGACTATGTTTCCGAGACGACATATGCGAAGTTCTATCCTTCATTCCTTGATCAGTCTATCGTAGACGGCACCGTTTGGGCAGTTCCGGATCTTGCATCCGCACGTGCACTCTACTACAACAAGGACATCCTCGCAGAGGTTGGCATCGAAGTTCCCACCACTTGGGATGAGCTGAGGACTGCTTGTGAAGCTATCAAGGCTCACTACAACGGCGAAGTTTATCCTTGGGGTATCGACATGACGACTGACGAGGGCCAGGCAGCATTTGCATACTACACCTGGAACAACGGCGGCGGATTTGTTGACGACGCAGGCAACTGGGCACTCAACAGCGACAAGAACGTAGAAGCTATCGAGTTCGCTATCGGCCTTGTAAACGACGGCCTTACAAACACCGATCCCGCAAATGAGACACGTTACAACCTTCAGGATATGTTCGGAGCAGGCAAGGTTGCTATGATGATCGGTCCTAACTCGATCCCTACATACTGCGCAGACGGTGGTTACACAGTTAACTACGGCGTGGCTTCCATCCCTACCAACAACGGCGTTTCCGTATCGGCAGGCGTTATGGACAGATTCATGACATTCGACAACGACTACTCGGATGAAGAGCTTGCAGCTATCACAACTTTCTATGATTACTTCTTTGAGGATGACAGATATTCCGCATGGGTTCTCATGGAGGGCTTCCTTCCCGCTACATCGGCAGGCGGCGAGGCTGTTGCAGCAGCTGACGCAGACATGGCAGCATGGGTAGACATCGTTGGTTCTTCCAAGTTCTATCCCACAGCAAAGGCTGAGTGGGCAGATGTTAAGCAGGGTGTTATCAGCGTCGAGCAGAACGCACTTCTCGGCGGAGATGTAAAGCAGCTTCTTGACGACCTTCAGGCAGAGATCGCTGAGTGATCCTAGGATCGCACAGAGCTTTCATAAGATCAGAGGCGGGGTCGGGCTTTTCGGTCCGACCCCGTTTTTAATCAACAGTGCCGCGGTCATTTCCGCGGCGGAAGAAGTGTAAAGAGAGGGACAGGCTTTGAAAAAGAAAACTATCCGTAAGATCGAGCCGTATCTTTGGATATTGCCGAGCGTTATACTGATGGGGCTGTTTATCATAGTACCCATCTATTACGTTTTTAAGATGGCTTTTTCCAATGTGACCAAGGCTGGTCTCATAAAGGATTATGCCGGATTTTCCAATTTTTCGAAGGTCACGAATTCAACCTTCGGAATGGTGCTTACGAACACCCTGATCTGGACGGTGGCAGTCGTAGGCATATCAACGCTTTTGGGTTTCATCATAGCGATGCTCTTAAACAACAACTTTAAGGGCAGAAAGATAGCGAGAGCTATCATCGTGTTCCCGTGGGCTACGACTCTGGTCATCCAGGCGAGCGCTTGGGGATTCATCATAAACACCGATTACGGTTCGCTCAACACGCTGCTCATGAAGCTTGGGTTCATCGACAATGCGGTCAACTGGACCGCGTCAGCCGGCGCTTACTTCGCATGGGAGATCGCCTGCGGTATCTTCGTTACCATACCTTTCGTATGTTTTACGGTGTTGTCGGGACTTCAGAGCATAGACGCAGCTTACTACGAGGCGGCGACAGTGGACGGCGCGGGCTTCTGGCAGAAGCTCTTCAGGATCACCATCCCGCTTGTCAGGCCGTCACTCACGGTTTCAACGGTGCTGAACATCATTTACGTGTTCAACTCGTTCCCCATCATTTGGACAATGACCAAAGGAGATCCCGCAAACCGCACGGATACCCTTGTTACATATCTCTATAAACTCGCTTTTTACAACGGAAAGCAGGGACAGGCGGCGGCCGTGTCCGTCATAGGCTTTCTGATCCTCCTGATATGCGCGAGCGCGTATATGGTTTCGACATTGAGAAAGGGGGAGAAGTGATGAGCAAAGAGAGAATAAGAGTCAAAAAAAGGCTCTCCCCTAAGAAAAGGCTGCTCAGGGTACTTCTGTACGTGACGCTGGCAGTCATCCTTCTGGTCACGCTGTACCCGTACTTTGTGATGTTCATGAGTGCGTTAAAGAGCAGGGCGGAGATCTTCGCTATAGACGGGACGATCTTCCCGGTAGAGGCGCAGTGGTCCAACTTCGGTGACATCTGGAGTCTGGCGCCCATGGCAAATTACCTGCTCAACTCAGTGATCATAGCGGGCGGGTCGACGATCATCGCCATGCTGTGCGGACTTCCCGCAGCCTATGCGCTTGCGAGGATGAAGTTTAAGGGAAGGACGATCTTCCTCGGCTTCGTCATCGTATCGCAGATGTTCGCTCCGGTCGTGCTTCTGATCGGTATATACAAGATCATGTCAGTCTTCAACCTGACGAACAGCATACTGGGACTGATCTTTATAAACGCCGCTTTCAACCAGGCGTTCACCATATGGCTTTTGAGGGGTACTTTCATAAGCATCCCCTCCGAGATGGAGCAGGCAGCTACGATCGACGGCTGCAACCGCATCCAGTCGGTGTTCAAGGTTCTCATACCGATGGCTGCGCCCGGTATCGTTACCACGACGATCTTCACCTTCATAAACGCGTGGAACGAGTATACCATCGCTCTGACGCTGATATCGACCGATACGAGCAAGCCTCTTACGGTCGGGATCAACGTGTTCAACGGATACAACATGATCGAGTGGCAGTATCTCTTTGCAGCTTCGCTCTTTGCGATAGTGCCCGTAGTGATCCTGTTTATATGTATCGAAAAGAACCTGGTGTCGGGACTTACCTCCGGAGGCGTGAAAGGCTAAAGGGGGTCGGACACATTTGCGGTCCGGGCAAATGAAACTGCCCGGAAGATTGAGAGGTGTTAATGAAAAAAACTCGCACTGTAAAAAGCCGCTTGAAGATCCTTGTTGTCGCGTCGGTTCTGGTCGTCGCCTTGGTAGTTGGGGTACTCTCGATCCTGCTGAGTCTGAGCTCCGTAAAGGAAGACTTCTGCAAGAGCGCGGAGATAGCGACGTCGCACCTTCGGGATGCTTTGGAGAACGGATCTCACGACTGGCGCTATGAAGAGTCTGAGGGGAGGCTTTACTGCGGGGAGAGAGAAGTAACCGTTGATCTTTTTGAGACCATGCATGCTGCCGACGAGACGGTCTATCACACTGTTTTCTGGGACAACCTGAGGGTGCTCACAAACATCAAGAACGAGGCCGGGGCTTACGCTATCGGGACCACTGCGGATCCCGAGATCTACGCCAAGGTCAAGAGCGGAAACACCTACACCAAGAACGGCGTCACGATCTTTGGGGCAAGCTACACCGTGTGCTATATGCCGATCTACGCGGGAGAGTCCTTCTGCGGTATGGTCTTCACGGGCATTGAGCAGTCGGCTGTCAACAGCTCGCTGTTCTCGCTCGCACTCTGGATCACGGTCGGTGTGATCGTGGTCATGGCAGTGATGGTGTTCCTTGCGGGCAAGATCCTAAACGGCGTGTCCGGGTCGCTCGCGCAGAAGCTGGACAACGGTTATGACGAGCTCGAGGATTTCTCGAAGGACGTCCGCGTCATATCAAGGCGCGCGGACAAGGAGGTCGCGGATATCAACCTCGCCATGAACAACGTGGCTCAGGGAGCTACGGGTCAGGCGGCCGCAACCGAGGAGGCCATGGCTTCCACAGAGGAGTTCTCGTCGAGCATGGACGTCGTAAACGACGAGATAGAACAGTGCTTCAAGCTGCTTGAGGACATAGTGAAGGGTCTCGGAGAGTCAGAGCAGAGCATCGGAGAGCTCGACAGCAACATCCACGCCAACAGCGCGGTTGTCGAGAACATATCCGAGAACATAGCGGAGGGCGTTGCCGCATCGCGCAACGTCAAGGCGGTCGTGAAGACGATCGACGAGCTGGCGTTCCAGATCAACCTCTTAGCCCTCAACGCTGCGGTTGAGGCGAGCCATGCGGGCGAGTTCGGCAGGGGCTTTGCAGTCGTAGCCGACGAGATCAAGAACCTCGCAAACAATTCGGCCCAGTCCGCAAATGAAACCGCCGAGATCATAGGCGAGATCGTTGACACCATGAGCAAGACCGAGGCTTCCAACGAGAAGCTCGTAAACGCGAACAAGATCCAGCTTGAGAAGTCTGCGATCGTGAGTGAGAAGATAGAGATCCTCGGACGCCACATAAGCGCGATATCCGACAAGCTCGACAACATAAGAGAGAGGTCGGAAGCGCTCCAGAGCGTGAGAGGAGAGCTGGTCACCGTGGTACAGAACCTGTCGGCGACTGCTCAGGAGAACGCCGCCATCTCGCAGGAGGTATGCGCATCCAGCGAGACCGTCGGAAAGAACATCTCAGATCTCAACACCAAGGTCGAGAGTCTCAACGATATAAGAAAAGATCTGAAGGACATCGTGGATTATTTCGGATAGAGATGATGCCTGACAAGAATCAACCCGGAGATCACTGTGGTCTCCGGGTTGTTTGTGTGATGAGCAAAAGGTCTCTGCCTTGGCGAACTGTCACCTTGCGGACTGCGCAGGGTGGCCTGCAGAGCAGGTGTCAGCTTCTGACTATGATCTCTGCGTTGCAGTCGTAGACTGCGCCGTGGCGTACGATCTCGCCCACACTGTCACATACGATCCTGCCCGAGAGCGGGTTCTTGATCGAATCAATGTGGCCTATCACCTCCGCGTCGACGTCAGAGTACTCGAACGCGAGGTTTGTGTTCTCCATGGTGCAGTTTATGAGCTTGAGGCCCTTGCAGTAGCACAGGGGCTGCATGCTGATGATCTTGCAGTTGATGAGCGTGAGGTTCTCCGAATACCACGCAAGATACTCGCTTGAGAGCACGCTGTCCCTCACGGTTACGTTCTTCGCGTGCCAGAAAGCGTCCTTGGTCGTGATGTTTATGTTCTCAAACTCTGAGTTTTCTATGTACTGAAAATAGTACTTTCCCGTCAGGTCAACGTTCTTCAGCTTCAGTCCGCTGCTGGTGAGGAAGCCGTACTCGGAGTGGATCGAGGTGTCCTCGATGGTGATGCCTCTCGAGCTCCAGGCGAACTCAAAAGAATCGATCTTTGAGTTCCTGATCGTGATGTCGTCGCATTCGCGGATGACTTTGATCCCGCCGAGGTCACAGTTCTCTATAACTCCGTGCTTTGAGTACCAGATCGCTGCCCTCGCCTTGTCGTCCATCTTCGAGCCTTCCATGGTGAAGCCGTCCACGTGCCAGAGAGGGTATCTGAGCGAGAAGCTGCAATCCTTCACCTTTATGTTCCTTGTCTCCTTGAGAGCGGACTCGCCGTCAGCGGGGCCCTCGAAGTGACAGTCTTCGACCGTCGCGTCCGTGATCCCGTACAGAGCTCTCTCTTCGTCATAGGTGTTTCCTTTTATCGTTGTATTCATATCGCGCCTTTCTTTCATAACATCTGAATCTCATTTCCATTGAGTACATTATAATTGTATACAACATAATTTGCAACCCCTTTTTTTCTTTCCGCAAATGAATCTTTTTTAATCCGAAAATGCCGATATGATGACACACTTGTATGGGAAAATGACCGCATACGACCTGCGATGCCGGGCGGACCCGAAAGGTTTTAAGGGCAGGGCGCTGTGCATTCGCGGGCGATCAAAACGAAAAGAGGACAACAGCATGGATGATCACGGAAGAAAGATGACGGGCAGGTTCCTGTTCCTTGGAGTGCTCTGCCTGGCTGCGCTCTGTCTGTGTCTTGCCACACCCGCTCTCAAGGCGCAGGCGAAGACTATAAACGTAAAAAAGTACGGAGCGAAGGCGGGGACGGACTCGACCGAGGCGATCCAGAAGGCTCTCGATGAGGCGGCGAAGACCGGGACTGCAAAGAAGCCCACGGTCGTAAAGATCCCCAAGGGGACCTTCCTCATCAACAAGACGTTGTATATAGGCTCGAACACGACGCTCAAGCTCACGAAGAAGACTGTCATAAAAAAAACCGAGAAGTTCGGCCTCTTGAACATGCTGAGCACCAGGCCCGGCACGAAGGGCGGATATGACGACAGCTCGAACATAACGGTAAACGGCGGTGTCTGGGACGGCGAGTTCAAGCTTTTTACGAGCACGAGCGGCGGTTCGATCTTCTTCTTCGCCCACGCGACGAACGTGAAGATCACCGGAGCCGAGATAAGGAACAACTTCGGCACACACCTCGTTGAGCTCGGCGGAGTAAAGGATTGCACGATCTCGGACTGCAAGCTCCACGGCTTCAAGGCAAAGGGAAAAGACGTCGAGAAGGAAGCCATACAGCTTGACATAACCCATGACGAGAACATACTTCCCCACGGGGAGCCGTTCGACGACACGCCCTGCAGAAACCTGACCGTGAGAAACTGTGAGATCTACGACTATCCGCGCGCGATCGGATCGCACATGGCAGTCGAAGGCATAGTTCACATCGGGTTGAACGTTGAAAACTGCGATCTCCATGATCTGAAAGCGGCTGCGGTCTACACCTTCGCGACCGAGGAAGTCAAGGTCTCGGGCTGCACCATAAAGAACGCTCAGATCGGCATATCCTTCAGAACGGGGACTATCGGCGACTCAAGCATCATCCTGAAGAGAAACAAGGGTGTCGCCGCGATGAACGTCACGCCCGGAGGCAACGTGTTCTCCGGCAACACGATCACTTCAATAGCGGACGAGGGGATCGCTGTCTACGGAACGACAGCGTCAACTTCGGGCAACACGATCGAAAACACGGGGAAAAACGCCGTGACTGTATCTTACGGCTCTGAGCTTGAGATGGACGGCGACGACATAAGGTCAACGAAGGCGATAGGAGTCTCGGTCACCAACGATTCAGGTGTCTCCATGAAGAACGTCAGGATATCCGACAGCGCCAAGATAGGCCTGTATGTGGGTCCCGGATGCAAAGCCTCGGCGGAAGGCGGAGAGATAAAGAACGCCGGAAGCCACGGGATCAACGCGGTGTCGTC
>JAGDDC010000350.1 GCA_017958245.1 Lachnospiraceae bacterium | reverse complement strand
TTTAAGAGCTTGCCTGCAGCCTTGGCCTCCTCGTGGCCTTTCTCGCTCAGATCGACATCCATCCAGCCGGTGAAGAGGTTGAGCTTGTTCCACTCGCTCTCGCCGTGTCTGACTAAAACTAACTTCATCATTGTATATGATCTCCTTTCAGGTGATTCATTTTTACCGCATAAATTCTACCATACCGCAAGTCCGAATTCAACCGCTCAGAAGTGTTTATGTTTGGGGTTTATTTGTGTTTGCCCGGGCCGCCCCGGCTTGTTCGTGCTCAATCATAATCAAACAACCCGTCGTTCTTCTCTTCCAGCGCCTTGATCATGTGGTAGGTGAATTCGTTGTACGGTGTGGGAATGCCCAGCTCACGTCCCATGCGGACGAGAGTCCCGGAGAACATATCCACCTCCGTGTGCCTCCCGGCATCCAGATCCTGCAGTGTCGAGTACCTCGCACTCTTCACCACTTTTGATCCCGCGTAAGAGGATGTGTCCGCTTTCGACAGATCGATCCCCTTCGCCTTCGCGATCGCTTCTAGTTCGCGGACAAGGCCTTCCCGGATCGCCGCGACGTGCTCGCTGTCGGTATATGCTCCGACTCCAACCCCGAGCATCGCCTGGGGCTGATTGCTGCCGACGTTCAATCTGAACTTGGTCCAGATCTCGGGCAGTATCACATCCGTCTCCCGCAAATGAACCCCGGTCCCTTCAAAAAGTTCCGCGATCGCACGTGTCCTCTCCGAACTTCTGCCATCCCACTCTCCGTAGACAATGCCGATAGTCGTTTCAGGGTCGAAGAAGACGCGGTTCCCCTTTCTCTGTGAAGCTATCTTGATCAATGCGGGAACTATCCTCTCCTCACCGATCTCGGAAGCGATGATCTCCTCGCTGTCAACGCCGTTCATGAGGCTCATCACCACGGTGTGATCTCCGACGACCTGCTTTATGTCCTGCAGTGCGGGCCTTAAAGCACCGTATTTCAGCGAGACTATGACCAGGTCGGCGTCATTTGCCTCGAGAGGTGTCCTGACATCAGGCCTGTATAACCTGTCGTTGATATATAAACCGTCTCTTTCAAACCTTTCCTTTCGCGCACCGGACGCGATAACGGAGAGCTCGACGTCGCTGCGCCCGGAAAGCCCCCAAAGCACATAGCATCCGACCGCTCCCGCCCCGATCAGGGCCACTTTTTTTATCTCCATCGCCTCTCCTTTTTTCGTTTCCTCACACCTTTCAGTGTCCGAAGGCTACAGCATCGCGGAACCGCCGGTCACGATCCAGCAGGCGAGCACGGCCGCCGTAAAAGCTCCCGTGAATGCAGATCCGGTCTTTCGGTAGCAGTAGGTGCACGCGAAGCTGAAGAACAGCACCTGCGGCACAAAGAGTATCAGAAGTGACATGAAAGGTCCGCCGAAGGTCGACCCGAACAGCACGTCCGCACCCGGTCCTATGCCGAGGAAGAAGGGTATGTACTCGATCAGTGTGATGAGGATGAGACCTCCCGCCATCGCGAGGAAGTTTCTCCACCAGTTGCCGAGGAAGCCTCTGAGTCCGGGCTTGTAGAGGGCCTCCGTCCTCATGCCCGCCATGATCTTTGAATTGTTCAGAAGATAGAAAACCGCAAAGATCAGTATGTATACGCCAAACTGCCCGAATCTCGCGAGATTGAAGCTCTTGAAGAAGGGCCAGATAAACCTGAGGTCGAGGTCGAAGACCATCTCGTAGATCAGGTTTACGAGATAGACCATGCCTGTCATGCAAAGGACAAGAAGTGCCGATCTCGCGCAGAGTTTGAAGCTAAAACGGTTCGGACTGTCCGCTCCCGAGAGTCCCATATCGTAGAGTGTCAGTGTCCTGCCTTCTTTTCTCGCTCCCCTCTTTGAGATGAAGGTCGTCACGATCATCACTATGATGAGAAGCAGATACCACGAGACGAAGCCGTTTCCTATCGTCATCCTGAACACTCCCTCAGGCAGCGGAAGAAGTCCGTGTCCGAGCTGTGTCATGAAGGGGAAGGAAAGCCCCGCGATGAGCACTGTGATCAGAAGCGCGCGCCAGTACTTCCCGCCTCTCTTAATACCCTCGCGGGGAGGCAGAGGCTGCTTGACATATGAGAAGAACTTCGTATTAAGCAGCATACTCATGAGAGGGAACATGGCGATCAGGACGCAGAGCATCGAGACGAGCACGAGCCTCTCCTTCGCAAGCGCCGTGAAGTCGTCATATCCGTATGCGCCTTCATCTATACCTATCGAGTTGTCGAACCATTCAAGCGCGGTCGCAAGTCCGTGGGTGTTGTGGGTGGTGAGCCTGTGGTTCGTATAGAGAAGCTCGATGCGTCTTGCGCTTCCGTCCGCGAAATTGCCGTAAGTCGTGTCCCACTTCGCCTCATCTGCCTTGCAGCCGAGGAACTCAAGACGCAGATCGGACTTTAAGAGGTCGTCCGTCACCGTCTTCTTGTAATCGCGGAAATAGCTGAACTCATCCCACTTTGCCTGAAGCAGGAGGACGTTGTTGAACTTTATGTTCTCGCTGTCATATGCGCTGTCCCTGAAGAGCTCTCCGCACTGAAGGACTGTCGCCTTCGGTTCGATCTCGGTGCCCGAGTATGCTGCAGCCACGGTGAAGCTCGACCAGGTACCCATCGAGTGGCCCGAGAGAGCCATGCGCTTCGAGTCAACGCAGGGAAGGCCTGCGAGCGCTGCGTAAGCCGTGATGCCTCCGCAGGAGCTGTCGAGCAGGATGTTGCCCTCCGAGTCTTTGGTATAGTGCTCGTCAAAGAAACTCAAGTTTGAGAAGTTCATCATCAGGCGGTATCTCTTCGGCCCGCCGACACCTGTTATAAAGGTTCCCTCGGCCTCACTGTCATTTCCGAAGTTGACGGTGACCTTCTGGTTGACATAGCCTCTGTTTATGAGGCCTATGGTCGACGCGCCGTGTCCGTACTCGTCAAGCGCCATGACAACCACGCCGCGCTTCGCAAGCTCTATGGCGTAAGCCGCGCAGGTCTCGTGGTCGTTCTGATAGCCGTGAAGCAGGAGCACCGCCGGAGCGGGGTTCGCTTCTGTCGCTGTCTTTGGAACATACAGTTTGTAGGCGAGCTTTCCCT
>JAGDDC010000349.1 GCA_017958245.1 Lachnospiraceae bacterium | reverse complement strand
CCACAAGCTTCACGGCATCCGTCATGAGAGTGCTTTCGCTCTCCTTGAACGAAGTTCCTGCGATCACAGCGTCCGCCGCTTTCCTTGCATCCCTTATAGCCTCAACGACCGTTGCGGGTCCGTTCAAAGCGTCGCCTGCCACATACACTCCCTTTACGGAGGTCTGTCCGTCCGCGTCCGTCTTCGCCTTGCCCCTGTCGTCCACCTCGAGTCCGAGCTTCTTGTACAGGTCGGTGTCGACCTTCTCGCCGACAGCAGCGATCACAGTATCCGCGGGGATCTCACAGAACTCGCCTGTCGACTCGATCCCTCTTCTGCCGGAAGCGTCGTACTCTCCAAGTCTCTGCTTCTCGCAGCGGAGCTTACCATCCGCAAGGCTCAAGGGTGCGAGGAGCTCCATGAACTCGACTCCGTCCTTGAGCGCCTCTTTGAGCTCCTGCTCGTCGGCGGGCATGTTCCTCCTGTCACGTCTGTAGACAAGATACGAATGCTCAACGCCTTTCGCCCTCTTTGCTGCTCTTGCTGTATCCATAGCGGTGTTTCCGCCGCCAATCGTCACTACGTTCTTTCCGAGAACCACGGAATCCGGAGCGGACTTGAACTTCTCAAGGAAATCGATGGCGTTCACAGCCTCTCCGCTCTCAAGTCGCACATTCCCCTTCTTCTCAGCGCCCACTGCAAGGATCACGGAATCAAACCCCTTGAGCTCGTCGAGAGAGCCTATCTCCCTGCCGTACTCAAAGCGCACTCCCATTGCCTCGGCGAGCGCAGCGTCCTTCTCTATGGCCTCATTTGCGATGCGGAACGAAGGGATCACGTTCCTCACTATACCGCCCGCTGCCTGTCTCTTCTCGAAGACGGTCGTCTCGATACCTGCCCTTGCAAGGAAGTAAGCCGCTGCGATACCCGCGGGTCCTGCTCCTACGACTGCCGCCTTCCTGCCTGTCTTTGCGATCTTCGCAGCCTCAGCCTTCACATAGCTCAAGTAGCTGCCGTATCCGTCCTCTGCTGCCTTCAGCTTCATCGTGCGGATATGAACGGGCTCCTCGTAGAAGTTCCTCGTACAGCGCCCCATGCACCTGTGCGCACATATCGTGCCGGTGATGAAGGGAAGCGGGTTCTTCAGGCCTATGACTTTCATTGCGTCGGCCTGTCTGCCCAGTGTCACGAGCTTCATGTAAGAAGTTATATCCTGGTTTATCGGGCAGCCCTGCTCGCAGGGAGCGAAGAAACAATCCGTGAGCGGGACTTTCTTTGATATCTTTCTCTCAGGCGCGGGTTTGATGGCCTTCACGTGCCTCGGGTCGGTCTTTGCCTCCTCGAGCAGCCTGTCGAGACCTGCGACGTCCACACCACCAAAATCTCCGAAGGTGTTCGAATTCTCTATGAGCTCCGCGATCTGAACCATGCGGTTGTATCCGCCGGGCTTCAGCACTGTGGTCGCCATCGTGATAGGCCAGATGCCGAGCTTGAATATCTTGTCGATGTTGAAGAAATCCGCGCCACCCGAATACGATATGCGCAGCTTCCCGTCGAAATCGTGAGAGAGCTTCGATGCTACCGAAAGCGTCAGAGCGTAGAGTGATTTACCCGACATATACATCTCTTCGGAGGGCAGCTCGTTTCTCTTCACGTCTACGGGGAAGGTGTTCGTGAGCTTCACACCGAAGGCGAGACCCTTGCTGTCAGCCAGTTCGAGCAGTCTCCTAAGCATCGGGACAGCGTCGGTGTACTGGAGGTCATCCTTGAAATGGAAATCACCGAACTGTACGTAGCCGTATCCCATGTCGTCCATGGTCTTTCTCGCGTACTCGTACCCGAGGAGCGTAGGATTGCACTTGATGAAAGTGTTGAGATGCTTCTCGGTGATGAGGTAGGTCGCGAT
>JAGDDC010000348.1 GCA_017958245.1 Lachnospiraceae bacterium | reverse complement strand
GAAAACATTGAGTGCATTCACCACGTTCCTGTTGGCGCGCAGATTCTGTGCACCGCCTCTGAGCATCCTGGCAAATGTGACTCCGTTTATCGTCTTTTCATCCATCTCTCTGTCTTATGCGTAAAGAGGGTAAGCGTCTGTGAGCATCTTAACGATGGATGCTGCCTGAGAATGGTCACCCTCGGGGTTCTTAAGTACGATAGTGATCGCCTCGGCGATAAGCTTCATGTCTGCTTCCTTCATGCCGCGTGATGTAACTGCGGGTGTTCCGAGTCTCAAGCCGCTCGTAACGAAAGGTGACTGAGGGTCGTTGGGAACAGTGTTCTTGTTGACAGTGATGTTGACCTTGCCGAGAAGCTCCTCAGCAAGCTGTCCTGTCATGCACATGTTCTGAAGATCAAGAAGCATGAGGTGGTTGTCGGTACCGCCCGAAACAAGATTGAAGCCGTTCTTTACGAGCTCCGAAGCAAGTGTCTGAGCGTTCTTGATGATGTTGCCTGCGTACTCTTTGTACTCGGGCTTAAGATCCTCACCGAAAGCAACGGCCTTGGCAGCGATAACGTGCATAAGAGGTCCGCCCTGGATTCCGGGGAAGATTGCTTTGTTGAATTTATGCTCCTTCGCGAACTCCTCGCTTGAAAGGATGAGACCGCCTCTGGGTCCGCGAAGTGTCTTGTGGCATGTAGCTGTGGTAACGTGAGCGTAAGGGATAGGGCTCTCATGGTAGCCTGTTACTACGAGACCTGCGATATGAGCAACGTCGGCCATAAGGTATGCGCCAACCTTGTCTGCGATCTCTCTGAAACGCTTGAAGTCGATAGCTCTTGCGTACGCACTTGCGCCGCAGATGATGAGCTTGGGCTTGTTCTCAACAGCGATCTTCTCAACTTCGTCGTAATCGATGAAGCCGTCACCGTTAACACCGTAAGGTACGCAGTTGTAGTACATACCCGAGATGTTTGCGGGCGATCCGTGTGAAAGATGTCCGCCGTGAGCGAGGTTCATGCCCATAAACGTGTCACCGGGCTGAAGAAGTGCTGTGATGACAGCCTGGTTTGCCTGGCTTCCGGAATGAGGCTGAACGTTTGCATATGTACAATTAAAGAGCTTCTTGGCTCTCTCGATGGCAAGTTCCTCAACCTGATCCACGAACTCGCATCCGCCGTAATAGCGGTGTCCGGGATATCCCTCCGCATACTTGTTTGTCAGGGGGCTGCCCATTGCTGCCATAACTGCCTTGCTGACAAAGTTCTCGGAAGCGATCAGCTCGATATGAGCATTCTGACGATCTGCTTCACGGGTTATCATTGCGGCCACATCGGGATCCGCTTTTCGAATCTCTTCAAATGAATACATCTTGGTTCTCCTTTACCACTTAGCTGAAACTTTGGAATATTCGGTTTTGCCCGAACACGTCATACTAGAGAATAATAAAACATCCCACTCAAAAACGCAAGCTTGGGGTTAGCTTTTTTTCTGATAGAAAGAACTCTCACTCGTAAACACTGTCAAACAGCTTGCTGCAACCGGGATAGCGGTTCTTTGCATCCTCAACTTCCTTCTTGAGTTCGAGTGCCTGTTTCATGCCGTCGTCGAGCATGGCCCTGAGTCTTTCGCGGCTTTCCTCAAGCGACTGCTTGTATCTCTGCATCTCGGCCCTGTTAAAGAGTATCTCGGGCTCCGAAACAAGCGACTGGGGATGAACGAATCCCGCATGATGAAGCTCGTCAAGGAGTGTCTGCTCGTAACCCGCGAGAAGCCTCGTGTTGCTGGCGTACATCTTCTCGGACTCTTTCTCGTGTACGTACTCTTCCCACGTGTTCTTGAGCTCGCTGTAGCCTTTGACGTGGTACTTCTCGTACATGTACTGAAGCGTCCCGGAGGTGTTGACGTACTTGATCTTGACCTTGTTGAGAAGCTGCAGCGCCCTGTTGTTCGAGATGTCGCATTTGTGGATCACCATGGCACATTCCCTCATGGTGAGGAAGTAATATAAAGCGAATCCGATAACGGCCACACCCGTCACGAAGAATGCCGGCATAAGCTTGTCGTTGCCGTTCTTCATAAGTACCAGCAGCAGGATGAATATGAGCAGTGCCGCCGCTGCCACAAAGGCCGAGAACTTACCGAGGAACCTGCGTTTTTCGACCGCTCTCTCCCTCTCGTAGGCTATGATGCCCTTCTCACCCTCAAGCTTGCGCATGTCCTCCTCCACAAGCATGAGGTATTCTTCTTTTTGTCTGATCTCCTCGAGCTTCTCGGGAAGGAGCGCATCGTACTGGGCCATGCTCCTCTTCTGCTCACCGGAGATCTTTCGTTCCTTGTTCTGGAACCTTGTTCTTTCGTCTCCGAGGTTCATGATGAGCCTCGCCGAATCCACTATCGATGCCCTCGTCTTCTCCGGCAGCATCTCGAATCTCTTGACGTCCCCGAGAAGCTCGGTATCAAGCGTATAATCCTGCTTGATCTCCTCCTGCTTTTCGGAAAGCTCGCGCGCCCTGATCTTGTACTCGTAGGCGATCTTGCCGACCGCCTTCTCAAGCACCGAGGTGTCACCGCTGCTGTATGCGAGCGCTTCGTCGACGGTCATCCACCGCAGAACCGGATCCTGATCGGTCAAAGCCTCTTTTTTCTTTTTGGATCGTCTGAATAAACCCATCTCTAACCCCGTTTCGTTATTCCATGCTTTCGATATCGGCTCTGTAGGAAGCCTTCAGTTCACCGACTATCTCGTGCGACATCCTGTCGAATTCGGCAGGACTGTTGTCCTCGAGAAGACCTTTAAGCCTCTCGACGCAATCGAGATTGCCGCCCTCCTCGAACCGCTCGAGGACTGTTCCTATCTCGTCCTCAAGATCTTTGAGTATCTCTCCGCTGTCAAACAGCCTCATTGCTTCTTTAATGTATCTTTCCTCGTCGCCGAGCAGCTTGAGCGCGAGCAGGTAACTGCGTACCGTCTCCTGTTCGTCGCTGTGAGCGTACGCCCTCAGGAACAGTGATGCCGCTTCCTCAGGGTATCCGAGTCTCATCTGGATGACACCGCAGTTGTGAAGCACCGCGGAAAGGTCGCTGTCGGAGAGTTCGGCGATCCGCTCATCCGAAAGGATGTCCCTGTAGCCGCTCAGGGCGACCTTACTGCGCCCTTCGAGAAGATTCCTGTCGGCGATCTTCTTGGCACGGAGCAAAGGCGTCATGTTCAGGTTCTTTTCGAAGTCTTCGCATATCTCGTTGATCTCGGGAGCCGTGTAGAGGTCGCTCGCGCAGAGGACCACCACAAGGCGGCTCCTGAGCTCGCTTCCTTCATCGACGAGCTTGCGGAGTGTCTGTGCTCTCTCGGTAAGACCGAGCTCCCGCCCGAGGAAATCGGCAAGTTCTCTGCCGAGTGTGTCGCCGTCAAGTGTCTCAAGCTCGTCACGAAGGCAATAGCAAAGCTCCTCCACGGTGTAAACCTTACGCCCTGAAGCCTTCATCACGAAGGGCACATCAGCCCTTTTGCCGGAACACAAGATGACTCTGCTCATATCT
>JAGDDC010000347.1 GCA_017958245.1 Lachnospiraceae bacterium | reverse complement strand
TCATTTGCTCCGTAACTCTCCTCACGACCTCCGCGATGATCTCTTCCTTTGTCCTCGGGATCGTGCCCGATACGGGCTTTCTTGCTTCGGGTGCGGCTGCAGGTTCCGCCTTCCTGCTCTCCCCGATCGGCAAACTCCCGCATCCGCAGCTCACAGGCCCGGGATCCGGCACCACATCCTGCATGTTCGTCGTCTCACAGTTGCAGGTGGGCACTCCTCCGGAGGTTATGCCGTACTTCTTCCTGTTCTCGATGAGCACGTTGATCTGGTCGCAGGAAAGGGGATTTTGCTTGCCAATGATGTTCCCCGTGTACATGAGGAGGTTTGCGTAATACTCTACTGACTCAAGCCTGTAGAAAGCCTCGTACGCGTCCTTTCCCCATGTAAGCGCCCCGTGGTTTGCCAGGAGCACGGCGTTGTACTCCTTCACGAACGGAGCGATCGAGTCCGGGACTTCCTGTGTCCCGGGGGTGGCGTATCTGGCGATGGGAACCGAACCAAGCATCATGACGCTCTCGGTGAGTATCGGTTTGTCGAGCCCTATCCCCGCCACCGCAAATGCAGTCGCTACAGGGGGATGAGCGTGAGTCACCGCGTTGACCTCGGGGTTCTCCGCATACACTCTCAGGTGCATCTTCAGTTCTGAAGAGGGCTTTGAGGTCCCCTGGAGGACCTTGCCGGAGAGATCAAGCTTTACAAGCATCTCAGGCTTCATAAACCCTTTTGACACACCCGTCGGCGTAGCCCAGATCGCGTTCGGCCCGACTTTGCAGCTTATGTTTCCGTCATTTGCGGCTACAAAGCCTCTGGTATACATGCGCCGGCCTATGTCGATGATGGCGTTTTTGGCCTCATAGTCCGTCATGTATCTTACGCCTTTTATCGTTACCATTCTCTCATCCTTTCTTTGTTTTTTTTGTTTTAATCGTGTCTTTACATTTGAAATTATAGCATTTGTCTGTGTTTTGTCAATAGAAAACCTTTATTTCTTTTTGTTTTTTCTTTGATTTTATTTGTTTTCCCGATTCTTTCATGTTTTTCCTTTACTTTTACGGGTTTTATGGTATTATAGAAGGGATGAAAGCAAAAAAACCGGGGAATAAGGCCTCGGTATCTTTGGGGGTAGAAAAATGCTTGCAGTTGAAAGAAAGAATCAGATAAAGGATCTCATGCTTGAGAAGAAGAGCGTGACGGTCGTGGAGCTCGCAAAGCTCTTCTCGGTCACGGAGGAGACGGTCCGAAAGGATCTCCAGCAGCTTGAAAACGAGGGGTTCCTGACACGGACCTACGGGGGCGCCTTCATACAGGACGGCGTGATGAACGACGTCGATCTGACGCTCAGGGAGACTGCTTTTGTCTCGAGCAAGGAACAGATAGCCAACGCATGCGCGGGTCTCATACACCACGGCGACTCGATCTTCCTCGACGCCTCGACCACGGCGACCTTCCTCGCCAAGCGCATCAAGAACATGAGGCTCACCGTCGTGACGAACTCGCTCATGGCGATCGACCAGTTGAAGGACAGCGACTCCATACATCTGATCTGCGTGGGCGGTGTCTTCTCAGCGCGCTCGAGGGCCTTCAACGGCCGCGCGACCATCAATTCACTTAGGGAATACTATCTCGACAAGGTCTTCATGTCCTGCAGGTCACTCTCCATCGAGCACGGGATCACCGACTCGAACGAGGACACGGCCATCGTGAGACAGACGCTGCTTGAACACAGCGACAGCGTCTACCTCATCGCGGACAGATCAAAGTTTGACAAAACCTCATTTGTGCATATAAGCGGTTTTGAAAAGATAAGGGGCGTGGTATCCGATTACGAATTCACGCCCGAATGGAAAGAGTTTCTCACAAAGGAAGGTGTGGAGATCCACCAGTGCTCTGTCTGAGCTTTAGGTCTCCGCTGATCCTCACTTTTACTTTTTTGAAATCCGGGATCTCGATGGTGTCCTGAAGGATCGAGAGCGCCGTCTTCCCGAGCATTCGCTTGTTTACGTGTATTGTCGAGATGGTCGGCGAGTAAATGGTGCAGAAGTTTATGTCATCAAAGCCGACCACCGACACGTCACCGGGTATGTTTTAGCCCGCGATCATCAGCGCCTTCATGACGCCTATCGCCATGGTGTCGTTGTCGACGAAGATCGCCTGAGGCATCTTGAAGCCCTGCTCGAGGTACTTCTGCGTCTGTTCGAAGGCTCCGAGCATCGTCACCGGCACACGGAACACGTAGTCGTTGCTCTTTTTCAGGTTAAAATAATCCACCGCCTCAAAGAAGCCCTGCTCGCGCTCCATGAGGTTCTGTACCTTCTTTTCTCCCCCAAAATACCCTATCCTGTCAAATCCGCAGCGGACAAAGTGCTCTACTATCTTGAACACATCCTCCCTGTTGTCTATCGCGACACTGCTGCAGTCAAAATGCGGCATGCTGTTGTCGACTATGACGTAGGGACAGGGAATGTACGAGAGCGCGGGGTAGTCCTCCTCCAGAAGCTCGGTCCCGAGCACCATGGCTCCGTAGAAATTCTCATAGTTAAGGCTCTTCAGCGTCTCCTCAAGGCTCCCCTCACAGTTCTTGAAGGTGAAGTTGAAGTTGCGCTGCCTGCACTCCTGCTCCGCTCCGTCCATGATCGCGGAGACAAATGGAGCGTTGGTCTCTAAAAGCATGCCGTCGGTCGAGTACCTTATGAAGAGGATGTTTCTTGCTGCGGTCTCACCCTTTTTGGGGTGCCTGTAGCTGTTGTCATCGATCAGCTTGAGGATCAGGTTGCGCTTTTCTTCACTGACGCCCTTTTTGCCGTTCAAGACGAGCGACACTGTCGCGGGCGATACTCCGGCGAGCTTTGCCAATTCTTTTACCGTCATGTCCTCTCCTTTCAGCATACTTGTTTAGTTTATTTTATACCAAAAACACACCTCTTGCAAGAAAGAGGTCAGCTTGACTAAATACACGGTTATGCTATACTGATTCTATGATTCTTACAAAGGAGGGTATTCTTATGGAACTCAAGTTTTACCGCTGTTCACACTGTGGACAGATCATAGCTGTAGTAAAAGGCACAAAAGTACCTGTAGTCTGCTGCGGAGAGCCCATGAAAGAGATCGTTCCCGGAACCTCCGACGGCGCGAAGGAGAAGCACGTTCCCGTTTATGCTGTTGAGGGCAACAAGGTGACTGTTTGCGTCGGATCGGTCGAGCATCCCATGGGTGAGGATCACTATATCGAGTGGATCGCGCTTCAGACGAAGTTCGGAAACCAGAGGAAGGCCCTCAAGCCCGGCGACGCTCCCAAGGCATGCTTTGCCCTGTGTGACGGCGACGAGGTCGTAGCGGCGTACGCATACTGCAATCTGCACTCGTTGTGGAAAGCATGATTTCGAACTCCGAAGGAGTGAGCTTTCGAACTCCGAAGGAGTGAGTCTTTTAGTCAGGAGGATTTCAAATGAAGAAATACAGATGTAAACTCTGCGGTGAAGTTTTTGAAGTTGCGGACGGCCAGGAAGCTATCTGCCCTCTGTGCGGAGCGACGGGCGACGACCTTGAGCTTGTAGAGGATGCCGGCGCGAAGAAGAACCCCTACGCGGGAACTCAGACAGAGAAGAACCTTGAAGCTGCATTTGCAGGTGAATCACAGGCAAGGAACAAGTACACATACTTCGCTTCCAAGGCAAAGAAGGAAGGCTTCGAGCAGATCGCAGCGCTCTTCCTTCAGACCGCGGACAACGAGAAGGAGCACGCAAAGCTCTGGTTCAAGGAGCTGAACGGCATCGGAACGACTGCAGAGAACCTTGC
>JAGDDC010000346.1 GCA_017958245.1 Lachnospiraceae bacterium | reverse complement strand
GTTGTCGCCTATGGAGGTGACGTAGTAGACGCGCCCCTCGTTGAAGACGATGTCGGGTATCTTTACTTCCTTTTTGTCAAATGTCTTGGTGACGCCTACAGCCTTCAGCTCACCGCTGATGCCGAGAGCCGCGCCCGAGGTCACCTCGTACTTTATCCTTGCGCTCTTGAAGGTCTCTGCCTGTGCGGACCCGCCCTTTGACAGCACGAGAAGTGCCAGGGCGAACGCCGCGAGCGCGATCATTTTCCTTGCGTTCATCACAAATCCTTTCTTCTGGTGTTTCGCGGGTGGGATCTTAAACGGCATCGCCGTCAAGAAGCTCCTTTATCCTGCCGGTTATGTAATCGTACTCGCCTAGCAGGGCGGGAAGATGGTCGTTTACGTTGTCCATGTGAGATCTCAAAGCGGCCTTCTCATGTTCCTCCGCCATGAAGGCGAGCCTGCCGGCACCTATGTTCGTGGCTGACTTCTTCAGCGCCCTGACCTTTGAGGCGTACTCACTCTGCTTGTTCTCCTCTGCAAGGCTCTTCAGCTCCGGGCGCATGCTCCGGCTGTCAGCCAGAAAGATGCGCAGGACGTCCTTGTAGGACGAAAGATCGCCGCCCGAATACTTGAGGCCTGCGGAGATGTCGATCCCGTCGAGCTTTCTTGCGAGCTCCCCGTACTCGGATTCCTCGCCGAGATGCTCGCTCTCCGCCACGGAGATGCCCTCCGCGCGAAGGAAGACTCTCAGCACGCTGCACACGTAGAGCATGAACAGACCGAACAGCAGCATAAAACCCGCCGGTACGAAGCTTAGAGGCAGGAGCGCAGCGTCCGCGATGATGAAGTCCGCAGCGAGATACAGGCCCGAGATCGTCGCAGCCAGGACAAGAAGAGCCACAAGGTGGTTTTTAAGCTTCTTTGGCGCCGTCTTAAACTCTATGAGATTGTGTATTGAGATAAAGACCGAAACAGCTGCAAATGCGGTCGATAAGACCAGCATTATGACCAGGATGATCTCCATGTTGATCCCCCTATAAACACCTGATTATTTGTTATGATTCTAAACAAAGCGCGTGATTTCGTCAAGTAATTTAGGTTTGACAACGCATAGGTCGGGTAGTATACTTTTTTTGAATATTTACGGGGGTGAGAGATGTCTAAAAAGACTGTCAAATACCTTCTCAATGTTTTACTGCTCGTAGTCATCATAGCGGGTGCTCTTCTTATCCTGCTGCGTGACCAGAGTCTCTCGGATATCTTCGAGGTCATATCCGAGGCAGGAAAGGGGTGGCTGCTCGCCGGAGCGGCATTTGTCTTCGTTCACGTATGCAGTGAGTCGGTCATACTGAATATACTGTTTAGAACCTTCGATTCTCCCGTAGCCCTGTTCAAGTGTATCTTCCTGTCGTGCACAGGTTTTTTTTACAGCGCGATAACACCGAGCGCATCGGGCGGACAGCCGGTCCAGGTCTACTATATGACAAAGTTCGGCGTGGATGTCCTGATAGGGACGCTGTGCAGTATGCTCGTGACCATATGTTACAAGCTTGCGCTCCTGTCGCTTTTAGTCGTGTTCCTCTTTACAAAAGGCGGAACGGTCCTTTCGGCGATCTCTCAGGTGCCGCTGTTCTTCCTGTACGGTCTCGTGGGGAACACACTTTTTATGGGCTTTTTGTGTGTTGCGGTTTTTAAACCGTCATTTGCGTATTCGATCATATCCGGACTCATCAAGTTCGGCGGGCGCATAAAGCTTTTAAAGCACCCCGAAAAGACTCTTGCCAAGGCGATCGGGTCCCTCAGGCAGTACGAGCACTGTGCGGCATATGTCAAAAAGCATCTGTCGCTGATCCCGAGGATCCTGGCGATCACGTTCGTACAGCGCCTCGCTTACTTTAGCGTGTGCTACATGGTATACAGGTCTTTCGGACTCTCGGGGACGGATATCTTTGAGTTCTTCGCGCTGCAGGTGGTGCTTGCCCTGGCGGTCGACGCGCTTCCCCTCCCGGGAGCAGCGGGCGCAAACGAGGGTGTCTTCACCCTGCTCTTTAAACGGATATTCGGCGAGACGGTCGTCTTTTCGGGACTTCTGCTCTACAGAGGGCTGACTTACTTCTTCCTGATGTTTGCGACCGGCATCATAACACTTTTGGGACATATTTTGATCATGAGAAGGAAGGAAAGCGTAGGATGTTAGGATTCTATAACTATACTGTCATACTGACGTACCTGAGCGTGGTTTCTGCGATGCTCGGCATCAGTTTTTCGGTGAACGGCAACTTCAAGGGGGCCATCATTTGCCTCCTGCTGTCGGGTCTGTGCGACATGACGGACGGAGCGGTCGCTTCCACCAAGAAGCGCACGGACATGGAGCGCGCTTTCGGCGTTCAGATCGATTCGCTGTGTGACTGCATCAGCTTCGGCGTTCTGCCGCCTTTTATCGTATACTATTACGTACAGTACCTGGTACCCGACAACAACGTGCTCAGATACATCGCGCTTGGGGTCGGTATCGCCTTCACACTCGCCGCGATCATAAGGCTGGCTTTCTTCAACGTGTCGGAGGAGGAGCGCCAGCGCGTGGAGGGTACGAAGAAGCGCGAGAGCTATAGGGGACTTCCCGTGACGAACATCTCGCTCATACTTCCCATCGTGTATCTTGCGAAGTATTTCGCGGAAGGTACCTTGTTTGCGGTGATCCTCATCGCTGTTCTCTTTATCACAGGCTTCCTCTTCCTGCTTGATTTCAAGATGAAGAAGCTCCACGGAAAGAAGCTGATCCCGGTGGCTGTGATCGGGTTTGCAGTCTTCTTTGTGATCCTCTTTGTATAAAGCGGAGGTGTGGCTGTGTCCGATGAAAACAATCCGGCGACAAGGCTCCCGTTGCTCTCAAAGCTTGGGAAATGCCCGGTCACCGTTGTGATACTCGCGGCGAACACCGTCGTCTTTCTTCTCGGGTTTATAAAGGGCGAGGACTTTGCCTACGATTATGGGATCTTTCCGCCCGCAGTCAGGGCGGGAGAGTACTACAGGCTGTTCACGTCCTTCTTTATTCATGCGGATTTTGCGCATTTCCTGTGCAACATGTTCGTGCTCTTCTCGATAGGGCAGATGTTTGAGAGCGTGCTCGGCCACATAAGGACCGCCGTCATATATCTCCTGTCGGGACTCGGCGGAAGTGCCGCCGTGATGCTCATAGAGGACGAATACACGCTGACGGTCGGCGCCTCGGGGGCGATCTTCGGGATGATAGGCGCTCTTCTCGTCTTTATGCTCAGAAACAAGCGTTTCGATCTGGCAAAGAACATAGTCATAGGACTTGCGATCAACCTCGCCATCACATTTACCTCGAAGACCGTGAGCGTCGGAGGCCACGTTGGCGGGCTGGTCTCGGGACTGGTGCTCGGCCTGATCCTGTGCATGAGAAAGAGGTCGGATCAGTGAGTGGAGAAATATGAGAAAAAAAGAACTTGCACTGGAAGTCATAGAAAGACTCAAAAAAGAATACCCTGAGACGCGATGCACTCTCGACCACGACGAAGCATGGAAGCTTCTGGTGTCCGTGAGGCTCGCGGCCCAGTGCACCGACGCACGGGTGAACGAGATCGTTCCCGTGCTCTTTTCAAAGTATCCCTCGCCCGAGGCCCTGGCGGAAGCGGAGCCTAAGGACATCGAGGAGATAGTGAGGCCATGCGGCCTGGGACACTCCAAGGCGCGCGATATAAGCCTCTGCATGAGGAAGCTTGTGAAGGACTACGGGGGAGCGGTGCCCGATGACATGGACAGGCTGCTTGAGCTCCCGGGGGTCGGCAGGATGAGCGCGAACCTCATACTCGGGGATGTATTCGGGAAGCCTGCGATAGTGACGGACACGCATTGGATAAGGCTCGCGAACAGGATAGGGCAGGTCGACGGGCAAAAGGACCCCGCAAAGGTCGAGAAGGAACTTCAAAAGATCGTTCCCCCCGAGGAGGGCAACGACCTCTGCCACAGGTTCGTGGATCACGGACGGGTGATATGCACCGCAAGGACAAAGCCCTTTTGCGACAAGTGCGTGCTAAACGATATATGCAGAAAAAAACTGTAGTCCGGTCAAATGACAGACCGGGGCCATGCGCCCGGACGGAAGGAAAAGGTGAAAGATGCTTTACAAAGACAGAGACGGCAGGATCTTCGAGGGCGGAACCTCGCAGGACGTTTTTTTGAGGAAGGCTTACGGCAGCCGCTTGGGGAGAGAGTTTTTAAAACTTCTCGGAAGACCCTTCTTTTCAAAGGCTGCGGGCAGATTCCTCGACTCGCGTCTGTCCTGCCTGTTCATAGACTCATTTATAAGGAACAACAGGATCGATCTAAGGGAGTATGTGCCGTGCAGATACAGGTCTTTCAACGACTGCTTCGCGCGTCGCATAAAGCCTTCAAGGAGGCCTGTCTGCGATGATCCCGCCGCGCTCATAAGTCCTGCGGACGGCAAGGCGACGGCCTACAGGATAGACGGAAACTCGGTCTTTGAGATCAAGAACTCCGCTTACACCGTCTCTTCGATGCTCAGGGACCCCGAACTTGCAGCGCGTTACGAGGGAGGGACCTGCGTGATAGTGAGGCTCTCCGTCGACAACTACCACCGCTACTGCTATGCGGCATCGGGTCACAAGGGAGAGAACATCAGACTTGACGGGTTCTTCAACACGGTGAACCCCATAGTGCTCGACTACGTTGACATCTACTCGGAGAACAGCCGTGAATACACCGTGATCGAGTCGGAGACCTTCGGGAAGCTCATCCAGATGGAGGTGGGCGCCCTTCTCGTCGGAAGGATAAGGAACAACGAGGGCGAAGGCGAGGCAGTGAAGGGAAAAGAAAAAGGCTGTTTTGAATTCGGCGGCTCAACTGTTGTCCTGTTGCTTGAGAAAGACAGCGTGAGAGTGCGTGAGGATATATTGAAAAACAGCGCCGAGGGCTATGAGACAAAGGTCCTCATGGGCGAGCGGATAGGGACGGCTTCCAAAGCCTGAAGCCGCGCAGGCTTCAACCCGTGGAAGAGGCGAGGTTCTTCTGGAGGAGACATGCAGGAGCTCAGGAAACACATAAAAAGCAAGGAATTTTGCAGATTCTATCTGATATACGGAGACGAGGATTATCTGGTCTCCTCCGCGAAGCGGATGCTCATCGACGCTTTAAAAGACGGCGGTGATGAGATGAACTATGCGCATTTTGAGGGTGCCATGGATTCATTTGACGAGCTGCTTGAGAGCGCGTCGACACTGCCCTTTTTCGCTGACAGGCGAGTGATCCTGTGCGAGGGCACGGGACTTTTTAAGAACGCTTCCGACCTCGCGGATATGCTCGAGGGGATGTGCGATACGACCAGCCTTGTGTTCGTCGAGAAAGAAGTCGATAAGCGCACCAAGATGTACAAGTTCTTCAATGATCACGGCTTCGTGTGCGAACTCAAAAAGCCTGATCCCGGAGAGCTCATGAGGTTCGCGGCAGGGTATCTCGGCAAGTACTCAAAGAAGATCACGCAGAACGACTGCTCGTATCTGACAGAGATCTGCGGCGAGGACATGTACGGACTGAAGAACGAGCTCGACAAGCTGATCGCATATCTGGGGGACCGTGAAGTCGTTACGAGAGAGGATATCGACGAGATCTGCACCGCATCGATCACGAACAAGATCTTCGTGATGACGGACGCGATCGCAAGCGGGAACAGGGACCGCGCCATGGCGCTGTACTTCGACCTTCTGAGACTGCGCGAGAAGCCGATCGGTATCCTCTACATGATCAGGAAGCATTTCGCAAAGCTCCTCCGGATACACGAGGAGAGAAGAGAGCGAAAGAGCGACAAGGAGATAGCGGCCTCGCTGAGGATATCCTCATGGGTGCTCAAAAAGTACTATGCGCAGCTTCGCGCCTACGACTACGACACTCTGGTCAGACACATGGAGTACGCGACAGATGTGGAAACTGACTTTAAAAACGGCAAAATCCAGGAACAAATTGGTGTAGAATTAATGATTGTAAAATTCTCGGCTATGTAGTATAATACATTTCGGTCGTTCAAACCGAGTGGAATGACCTCTGGAGCGGTATCGAAGTGGTCATAACGGCCCTGACTCGAAATCAGGTAGCCCGCAAGGGCTCGTGGGTTCGAATCCCACCCGCTCCGCTCCTTTAAACAAAAAAGAAAGCCTTCTCATCAAGGCTTTCTTTTCTATTTTCCGGCTTCTTTCCATTTCGCTTTGTTCCGGTAGAGAAGGAGGTCTGCCTCGCTCACGAGGTCCAGGGCCTTCTCCGAGGGAGAGGGGACTTTTACGACGTAGCCCATGGTCACGGAGACACAGTCTGTCTTCGCAGATGTCCTGTGCTCGAGACCGAGACCTTTGATGCCATCCTCGAGCCTCTTTATCGAGGCCTTGACGTACTCGGGCGACTTGTCGTAGTAGATGCCCGCGAACTCGTCACCGCCGTACCTGAAGAATGTGATATCGTTTGACATCTCGGAGCGGAGGACGTTCGCTATGTGCCAGAGGCACGAATCGCCCTTGAGATGCCCGTAGGTGTCGTTGTATTGCTTGAAGCAGTCGACGTCCATGATCACGTAGCAGAACTCTTTCTTCTCCTTGACAGCCTTCGCGAAGAGGGAGTTGAGCAGCGAATCGTACCTGTACCTGTTCGGAAGGTGGGTGAGAGTGTCTGTCTGGGATATCATGGTCAGCGCCTTGTTGCTCTCTATGAGCTCTTCTCTTGCGCTTGAAGCCTTCATGAGCGAGAGCTTGAGCTTCATGCTCTTCGCTGTCGTGCGGCTCTCCTTGGCGTCGAGCCTCGAGTTGAGCCTGTAGTACTCCTTGCACGCCTTCAGAAGCTTCTTCTCCTCGTTCCTCTTTGAGAGATAGTCGATGTAGAGCTCAAAGATATCGCGTCTGAGCGATGTGAGCTTCTTTGCCTTGGCGTATTCTATGGTAGAGTAGAAGTACTTGTCGAGCAGCTCGAACTCCTCAAGCTTGTAGAGGAGCCTGTATATGTTGATGAAAGTGTCGAAGGTGTCGTAGATGCTGTGCGTCGAGAGGTAGTAGTCTGCGCCTGCTCTCGCGAAGTTCCTCGAACCGTCGAGATCGCCCTTGTCGAGCAGCACCATCGCGCGGGCTATGTTGATCGAGGCGGAATAGATATCGTCGATCTTCTCAAACTCGTCCGCCTGCTTGCAGTAGGCGCGGGCATCCTCATAGTTGCCCAGCAGGGCGTTCGTGAGGGCTAAGTTGCTCACGAGGAGCTGCCTGTAGTTCTCGACCTGGGGCGTGAGCTCCAAGGAGAGGAGCTGGTTGTAGGACGATTCAAAATAAGTCAGCGCTGTCTTGTTGTCATCGAGCCTTGCAAATATACATCCGACGTTGCAGTTCGTCAGAGCCTCGAGCATGGGGAAATTGTAGTCCGCCGCCACATCCAGCGCCTTCTGATAGTTCTCGAGCGCCATGAACGTGTTGAACTTGTTGTCATAGGCTATGCCGAGGAGATTGTAGGTCTTGATCTCGAAGTCATAGAAGCCTGCCTCGTGAAAGGGCAGGGCGAGCTTCGAGAGCTTGCGCACAAGCTCGTCAAAATCCAGGTCGTTCGACATGACGTCGCACATGTAGTATTGCGCAAATGCGATACCATAGTCGTTGCCTTCCTGCTCGGAGAGCGCAAGAAGCTTCTCGCAGAGCCTGTACGCTTCCTTGTGGTTGGACCTGCGGGTCTTTATGATGTCTGCTTGAAGTTGTTTTATCTCGGTGAGATGTTCCATGAAACCCTCCGGCTAATCCCTGTTCTGAGCTATGCGTTTCCAGGACGCCTTGTTCCTGTACAGAGATTCGTCAGCCTCGTTGATAAAGAGGTTCAAAGTGTCTTCCTTCTTCGGCACACGGTTTACAAAACCGGCGGTGATCGTCACAAAACGGTTCTTGCTCTGGCCCGCGCTCTCGACCTCGAGTGCGAGTACCTGGCTCTCTATCTGCGACAGGAGCTGTTCTATCTCCTCGTCGGTCTTTCCCTTCGCGACACCCAAAAACTCGTCGCCGCCGTACCTGTAGAACTCCGCGTCGGTGTCTGACACCGACCTGAGTACGTTTCCTATCGAGCGGAGCACCTGATCGCCCTTTATATGCCCGTAGGTGTCGTTGTACTGCTTGAAGCAGTCCACGTCCATAAGGATTATGCAGAAGCTGTTGCGCCTCATTTGCGCCGAAGACAGGAGACTGTCCGTGTGCTTCTTGAGCCTGCTCCTGTTGGGGAGCTTTGTGAGCGCGTCGTACTCCGAGCGGTGGATCAGTACCTGCCTCTGGCTCTCGAGGCTCTTCTGCTCGCGCTCGATGTTGTTCAGCGTGACGAACATATTCGCGGCGAGCGCGTTGTTGTGGCGCATCTCCTCGTGGTGATCCACGCAGCAGCTATAGTAATCCATGTAGGCTCTCGCGAGCTTCTCCTTGTCACCTATGGCCTTGTAATATCTGATCTCGATCTCGCAGAGACCTGCGAGAGATCTGTTGAAGCTGTAGAGCGCAGCCTTCTGCTCGATGTTCTCCACCAAAAGCCTCAGGTTGTCAAAGTCTCCGATCTCGAGAAGGAACTTTGACAACTCAGTGTATATGAGGATCTGGTCTACCAGCGCGATACGGCTCTTCAGTGCAGAAACCGTGAGAGGAAGAAGCCTGTTGAACTCTTCCATGTTCTCGTGATGGTAAGCCATGCGGAGCTTCAGATAGTAGTAGAAGCCCGTGAACTTCTCACTGCTAAGGAGCTCGGGTGTCTCCACCAGGTTTGAGAGCACCTCCTCGGCCTCGTCAAAGTGCTTGAGGCAGAGAAGATTGAAGGTGAGGTTCATGATGAAGAGTCTCAGCGAGTTGTCGCCCGACCCGTCCTCAAGCTTGGTGCAGTAGGAGATCGCGATCCTCAGCTGCTTGCAGGCGGAGCGGTAGTCGCCTATCTTGGTGTAGAGGATCGATATGTTGTTGCACACAACGGCGGACTGGAGATAGAAGCCGTAGCGCTTGGAGATCTCCAGGGCTGTCATGAAGTAGTCGAGAGAGGTGATATGATCGTGCTTTGATCCGAAGGCGAGCCCCATGATGATGTAGGCCTTGGCCTCGAGCAGATAGTATCCGCCCGAATGGAAAGAGGGAAGGGCGGACTCAAACAAGATCATGACTTCGTCTATCCTGTTCAGGGCATAGAGAATGGTTCCGATGTAACACTCCGCGAAGGCGTGCGAATAGTCGTCGTGAGCGAGCGTAGACATGCGCTCGAGCTCGTAACACAGCGAGAGCGCTCCCTTGGGGTCCGTCAGACGTGTGGCAAGGATATTCTGTTTTAATTCTTCTATTCTGTCGCTGTTGATGTCCAAGAGATCTCTCCCGCCCGCACGGCGCTTTCGCTTTGGTAATTTATTTCATACCGGACGATAGTTTCAAAAAGTGATTTTCATTCGTTTTTATGTATTGATTGTAACTTAATAACACGTTTAATGCAACATATTTTTGGAAATAAGTAGCGCTCCCGATATTGACATGTGTGACGAAAATGTTATAATCTTCATATACCATGTACTGATTTTTTCAAATGTGCGAAGATTTTATTACATGCACACGATTTGTGCAGGAAGGAAGACTCCCCGCTTGGAAGATTACGTTATAAGCTATGATATCAGTTCGCTCGCGATGCTGATCATTTTCCTGTTCTACTTCTTCACCAAGAAGAGGTTCGCCAGCAGGATAAATCACGTGTTCGAGTTGATCGTATATATAACCTGCGCCATGATAGTCTGTGATCTGCTAGGTGTCCTCACGCTCGCCTACAGAGACCGGATCCCTTTGTGGTGCAATTATGTTGTCCAGGGCGGATATCACCTCTTCCAGCACTTCGGGAACTTCGTGTTTACCTATTATATTATCCTGATAACAAACAAAGAGGGAAACTCAAAGCGGAACAAAAGGCTGACCATGATCACCTTCATTCCCGCTGCGGCAGTCTTGCTGATCACCCTGAGCAATCCCTTCACGAAGCTTGTCTTTTACTTTGACGACGAACTCAACTACAACCACGGTCCCTTTATGCCCATAGCTCTCGGGATAGCGATCGTGTATTTCATCTTTGACATCGCCAAGTCGATCAGCGCCCGAAACAGGCTGTCCTTCAAGAAGCGCATCACCGCGATACTCTTCGTGGTCATGGTCTTCTCGGGCGTCATCCTTCAATGGCTGTTCCCCAGATACCTGCTCACGGGTATAGGCTGCACGATGGGCCTTGTCTGCGTCTACCTCTCCCAGCAGAATCCCAACGACACCATAGACACCAGGACGAATCTCTTCAACCGAAGGGCTTTTTCCTATGAGGTCGACAGACTCATCACGCAGGGCAATCCCTTCAAGGTCGTCGGAGCCGTCATGCTCGGGTTTGCCGGATACAACGAGAAGTACGGATTCGTGAGGACCGACGAGCTCTTCGTGAGCATCGCACATTTCCTGAACACGCACTTTGGCGAGCACCATGTTTTTTCCCTTGGAAATGATTCATTTGCGGTGATAGCGGAAAAGACAGACTGTGAGGAGATCATAAAGATGATCTCGGGGCGCCTAAGCAGCGGATTTAAGGTGAAGGGTGACGAGGTTGCGCCCGGGGACGCCTACTGCATAGTCTCTTTCCCGGATGATGCTTCAACTACCAGACATCTCGTGAACATGATAGATCTCGGGCTCGAGGTCGCTGCGGAGGAAGGCGGCGGCGCCGTACTCGACGTGCGGACATATGCGGACATAAAGGACAGGAAGATCTCCCAGCTCGAGAACAGGCAGAAGAAGCTCGAGGAGATGTCAAAGAAGATGCAGCAGGAGAAGGAGGACGCGCAGAAATCCGAACAGTCGAAGACCCTTTTCCTCGCTCAGATGGCCCCCGAGATCAGGACTCCCATGACCGCGATCCTCGGCATGACCGAGATCATCGCGAGGGATACAAAGGAGAAAAAGATCAAAGAGTACGCCGCCTCGCTCCAGAATTCGGGGCGCGCGCTGCTCACCATCATCAACGATATACTCGATTATTCGAAGATAGAGGCCGGCAAGTTTGAGATCGTCGAGACGGAGTATTATTTCGCCTCATCGATCTACAATGCCATGAACACCATACAGGTGAGGGCTGCGGAGAAGAACATCGAGATCTACGCGGAGGTCGATCCCACGATCCCTTCGGTCATGCTCGGAGACGAGATCAGGGCCAGACAGATCCTCATGAACATCCTCTCAAACGCAGTCAAGTACACCGAGAAGGGCTCTGTCACCATCAACGCAGGCTGGACGAGAACGGGAGACATCTGTAACCTGAGGATCTCAGTCACAGACACCGGCATAGGCATCAAAAAAGAGAACCTGGGCAGGCTCTTCGACGATTTTGACCGCTTCGACACGGAGAGGAACAAGGCTATAGAGGGCTCGGGACTCGGACTTGCCATAGTGAAGCAGCTCCTGAAGCTCATGAACGGAAAGATCAGCGTCGAGAGCGAGTACGGCTTCGGAAGTACCTTCACCTTCACGCTCCCGCAGAAGATCATCGACGACACGCCTTCGGTCCGGCTTGAGGATCCCGAACGCTTTAAACTGCTCATCTACGACGGAAGGATCATGGAGAGAAAGAGCACCGAGCGTGCGGCGAAGCTTCTCGGCGTGGAGTACGAGTCGGTTTCCGGTTCGGATGAATTCATGAGACGTCAGAAGGAAGACTCCTTCACACATCTCATCGTGGGAACGTCCGAGTACGAGACGCTCGCCTCGATCAAGGACGATCCGAGGCTTGTTGTCATCGCCAACGAGAAGTATTTTGACAAGGACGGCAGGCAGATCATGTATCTGTCAAAGCCCGTGTTCACCTTCAAGCTTGCGATCCTCCTCGAGGAGCACGAACAGCGGACAGGCATCAAAAAGAACGCTTCGCGTCCGTTCATCGCAAATGATGCAAAGCTTCTGATCGTCGACGACAACGGCGTGAACCTTGAGATCTGCGCGGGTCTTCTGAAAAACCATCAGATGATGGTGGATTTCGCAGACAGCGGAGACAAGTGCCTCGCACTCACAAAGAACAAGAAGTACGACCTGATCTTCCTCGATCACATGATGCCCGGGAAGGACGGTATAGAGACTCTCAACCTGCTCAGAGGCGATCCCTCGAACGAGAACGTGAACACTCCCGTCGTGGCTTTCACTGCAAATGCGGTGAGCGGTATGAAGGAGATGTTCAAAAAGAACGGGTTTGACGAGTTCCTCTCAAAACCCATAGATATCGCAAAGATGGACGACATACTCATCAGGTTCCTCGACCACAGACTGATAGAGTTTGTCGACGAGTACGACACCGATGACGACGAAGAGGAAACTGTTGTTGCAGCAGAACCTCTCCTTCCCCACATGGATATGGACAGCGCGCTTGCAAACTGCGGCGGCAGCATGGATATACTCGTAAACCTTCTGAAGATAGTTTACGCAGACGGCAAGAAGAAGCTTCCTCTCATAGAAAAGTACAGGGAGGAGGGCGACATCGCAAACTACACGATAGAGGTCCACGCTCTCAAGACCACGTGCGCGAACATCGGTTACAGAGAGATGTCCGAGAAGGCGAAGGCTCTTGAGGCAGCGGGAAGAAACGAGGACCGGGAGACCATCGACAGGGATACCCCGGAGATCCTCAAGGAGTACGAGGAGCTGCTCTCGGACATCGAGAAGCTGGAGAGCAGAAGAGAGAGTGTGAGGATGCCTTCGGGCGACGCGGGTTCCTTCATGACTCTTCAGGACAAGCTCGCAGTGCTCAGAGCTTTGCTACGTGACTACGAGACCGACGTGGCCGAGAAGATCCTCGAGTGTTCGTTCTCGAGCGAGGAGAGCGGCATTTACCGCGACAGGATAGAAGAGATACGCGGAAAGATGGAGCTGTACGACTACGACGGAGCGCAGGAGGTCATAGAAGACATCATGTCCGATCTGGACAAATGATCCGTAACCCGATAACCGTGCATAGAGTTTGATCTTTTTGAAAAGAAGGAGCGCCATGAGGATAACATCACTTTTGATCAAGAATTTCAAATCCATCAAGGAACTGAACATCGACGACATCGAGAACGCCCTGATCCTCGTCGGAAAGAACAGTACCGGAAAGACTGTCGTGCTGCATGCGATACTTGCGGTGGCGGGAGTCTACAAGATCAAGGAGACGGATTACAACAACCCCGACCGCAACATCGAGATCGGCATCAACCTTGAGATCACACAGGAAGATCTTGAGCAGTTCCACAGAAAGGGAGCTGTCAGCAAGTACAAGGGATATGACCTTTGGTACAAGGACTTCTGCAAAAAGCTCCCCTCCTTTGAGGACGGCGTGCTCAACTTCACTTTTATAGCCAACATTGACAAGGGCGAGCGCTTTTATGACGGTGTCAAAAAGAACAACCCCATCATACGGGACATCTTTCCGAGAGTGCATTTCATAGATGCCTCGAGGAAGGTCCAGTCGATACAGGACGAGATCTTCAGGGCGGTGAGGAAGGAGGCCCTCCTCGGACTGCAGGAATCAGTCTGCATGTTTGATCAGGCAAGGCCTTGTACGAACTGCTTTAACTGCATACCCCTTGTAGAGAAAAAAGATCCTGCTGACATGACGATCTTTGAGACCGCGAAGCTGCTTGAATACAAGCTTTCGAGAGTCAACATGGATTCATTTGTCCAGAAACTCAACTTTTGCTACGCAAAGAACAGCGGAAGACAGCAGAACATCAAGTTCGTGATGGACTTCAACGTAGACGACCTGCTCCGCATCGAGCCGGTGGTCATAAACAAGGACAGGTACTCTGAGGACTCGGTATCCACGCTATCTGCAGGCGCCAAGAGTATCTATATACTCTCGCTCCTCGAGGCCTATGTCGAGGAAAACAGCACTATGCCTTGCATCATCATGATGGAGGACCCGGAGATCTACCTTCACCCGCAGCTCCAAAAGGTTGCGAGCGAGATCCTCTACAAGCTGTCGAAGCGAAACCAGGTGTTCTTCTCGACTCACTCACCCAACCTCATCTTCAACTTCAACTCCAAGCAGATCAAGCAGATCGTGCTGGATGAGGACTACCATACAAGTGTGTGCGAGAACACGGACATAGACCAGATACTTAACGATCTGGGCTACACTGCCAACGACTTTATGAACGTCAATTTCGTCTTCATCGTCGAGGGCAAGCAGGACAGCAACAGGCTTCCGTTGCTGCTCAACAAGTATTACTCGGAGATCCACGATTCGGAGGGGAATCTGCAGAGGATTTCGATCATCACGACAAACAGCTGTACCAACATCAAGACCTACGCCAACTTAAAGTATATGAACAAGCTCTATCTGCGCGATCAGTTCCTCATGATCAGGGACAGCGACGGCAAAAACCCGGAGACGCTCATAAAGCAGCTTTGTTCGTACTACAAGGACAGGGAGATGCAGGACTTTGGGAACCTGCCGAGAGTTCAGCCCCGCAACGTGCTGATACTCAAGTATTATTCTTTCGAAAACTATTTCTTAAACCCCAAGATCATGACGAAGATCGGCGTGATCAAGAGCGAGGAAGAGTTTTACAACATCCTGATCTCGAAGTTCAAGAGCTATCTCTTCAAACTCACCAGCGTGAAGAAGATGCGTGAGATCACCGGTCTCAACATAAAGACGAAGGAAGACATAAAGCGAAATCTTGAGACCATCAAGATCTACGTCAGGG
>JAGDDC010000345.1 GCA_017958245.1 Lachnospiraceae bacterium | reverse complement strand
TCGCTGTTTGCGATACCTACGAGCTCGAGCATCTCGATGCTCCTGCGCTTTCTCTGCTCCTTGTTCATCTCCTTGTTGTGGAGCTCAAGGACCTCATCGAGCTGCATTCCTATACGGAACACGGGGTTGAGGCTTGTCATGGGCTCCTGGAAGATCATGGAGACCTTGCTTCCGCGGATCGTCTGCATGACTCTCGTGGGAGTCTTTGCTATATCGTATACCTTGTCTCCGGCGTCGAATCTGATCGCGCCTTCTACAGTCTGCCCCTGAGGGCGCTGAACGAGCTGCATGAGGGACAGGGAAGTGACAGACTTGCCGCATCCGCTCTCTCCAACGACGCCGACCGTCTTGCCCTTGGGCACTTCAAAGGTCACGCCGTCTACCGCCTTGACGGTACCTATATCCGTGAAGAAGTATGTGTGGAGATTGTCGAACTCTACAACGTTGTCGGGGTTCTTCATCTGTGTTACATACTCGCTCTCGTCAACATGCTTGCGCTCACGGAGTTTTTCATATCTCTTGGTTATCTTTCGGTTGGCTTTGGAAATAGCTCTGGATTCTTTGGCCGAAATATAACCGCTGTCTTTCTTTGCCATTTCCTTCACCTACCTTTTCATCTTTGGATCGAACGCGTCTCTCAAGCCGTCACCCACGAAGTTGAACCCGAGCACCGTGATGATGATCAGGAGACCTGCGGGTATCCAGATAAACCAGTAGTTGGTCATAACGTGGATGTCGTTGGCCGCGTTGATGATGCTTCCCCAGGAAGCAAGAGGATACTTGACGCCGAGTCCCAGGAAGGAGAGCGTCGCCTCAGCTATGATGATGCCGCCGAGTCCCATGGTCGCCTGCACGATGAGCAGAGGCATAACGTTGGGAACAAGGTGCTTGAATATCCTTCTGGATACTCTGATACCCGTCGCCTCGGTCGCAACCATGAACTCCTGCTCTCTGAGCGAGAGGATCTGGCCGCGGACTGTTCTTGCGATACCGGTCCATCCGAGAACACCGAGGATCATCATCAGGAAGAAGATTCTTCCCATCGACGAAACCTCAAGGCTGTCCATAACGGAACCGAGGATGATGGCTACGGGGTAGAACGGGATCGAGTTGAAGAGGTCTACGAACCTCATGAGGAGCGTATCCACAACTCCGCCGAAGTAACCCGAGATACCGCCGACTATGATACCTATGAAGAGCTCGATGAAAACTACGACGAAACCTACGAGGAGGGATACCCTGCCGCCGTACATAAGACGTGTGAGCACGTCCATACCGTTTCCGTCGAGTCCGAGTATATGCTCGGACGAAGGAGCTTCATACATCCTGATTAGCTCTGCCGCCGTATCTGTCTTTATATAGTAGTTCGTGTTGACGCGGTTTACGATGTACTTCTGGTCTGAACCGGGAACCGTAAACTCATTTGCCTTGGATGAGACCGCATCTCTTACCGCCGTCTTGAAATCAAGCGAGAGCGTGATATCGCTCGCAGCCGTCTCGACGATGATATCCGAGATCGATGCGAACTCCTTGCCTGCGTCGTTGTATATGAGGCTCTTCTCGTCGTCGATCTCAAGCTTGAAGGTCTTTCCGTCCACCTCAAAGGAGGTGAGACCCTGAGAGTATGCCTCAAGGCACGCGTACTTGAAAGCGTATGAACCCACAAATGATGAGTCCGCGCTGTCGTAAGCGTCGTACACAAGTGTGGTCGCAAGCGCTACGGGCTGTGCCGTCGCGATCGCGAACTTCTTGCCGCTCTTTAGAACGGTATATTCCGTGCCGTTCTCCTCAAATGACTCCGCTCCCGATGCAACTGCAGTCTCTATCGCAGTGTTCAGTGCAGGATCGATCGTGACACCCTCGACAGGCTCGATTATGGCGAGCTTTCCGGTGGTGAGCACGCTTGCTATCGTCGTCATCTTGGAGAGTGAATAGAACTCCTCTCCGCGTTTTTCAACATAGTAATCCTCATTTGCGGATGTGAATGAAGTGCCGCCCTTCGATATGGCAAGCTGAGCGTCCGACTTGGCTCCCGATGAGAGCTTCTCTCCCTCGGCGTCGGTGAAACGCATCTCTTTGTTGAAGATCGCTGTCGCATAGTCCTTCGATACGTACTCGGTGCCCTTGAACACCTCTGACTGTCCGTAGGGTGAGAAAACAGGGCCGAGGAACGCAAAAGCGAACATGACTACTATGATGATGAAGCCCGTTATGGCGAGCTTGTTTCTCACGAAACGCTTGAAGACAAGCATGGCGGGCGAGAGGACTTTGACACGTCTCGCGTCGTCGAGTTTCATATGGTCGTCTTCAGGCTGTGTACCGGTGACATTGTTTATGTTCTTTTCTTCTTCCATCATGTCACCTCCTAGTTGATCCTTACACGCGGATCAACAGCCGCATACATGATATCTGCGAGTATGAGGCTGACCTGTGTGAGAAGGAGCATGAATACCATGTAGAACATGGCGAAAGGTATGTCTCCCTTGATCTCTGCAGTGTAAGATATATATCCAATTCCAGGGATCTGGAACATGGTTTCCGTAATCATGGAACCGCTGAACATGGACGGGAGCAGGTAGCTCATGTATGTTACGAGCGGTATAAGCGTGTTCCTGAAAGCGTGCTTGTTGATGACCTTCCTCTCGGGAAGACCCTTTGCGCGCGCCGTACGGATATAATCCGCGTTCAGGACTTCGAGCATGTTGGTTCTCGTATACCTCATGAGGCCTCCGATGGATAGCATCATGAGTACAAAGGATGGCAGTACCATATGCCATGCCTTGTCCCAGAACTGACCCCATGGATCAAGCTGGGAATAATATCGGCCCACGGCTCCGACCAGATCGAACCATCCAAGCTTGATGGAAAGCCCGTACTTTAGAAGCGCGGCCAGGAAAAAGCTCGGCAGTGAGATACCCATCAGGGCGAATACCGTGATGGCATAGTCTGCCTTGCCGTACTGCTTCTTCGCAGCTATTATACCGAGAGGGATAGCAACGATCACCTCTACGACAAGCGCGATAATGTTCAGATAAATAGAATACCAGATAACTTCCTTGAACTTCTGGGTAACGGATACACCGTACTCCCATGACTCACCAAAGTTTCCTGTGATGGCGTTTCCGAGCCATTTGAAGAAACCGGGAACGATCCCCACATCGAGATTGTAGACCTGATTGAGCTGATCAAGCCACTCCTGATAGGTCTTTGTGCTCGTAGGATTTGAAGCACGCTGCCTTGCGATGACCTCCACATAAGAAGAAGGAAGACATCTGATGACAGTATATACAACCATCGCACCACAAAATACGATCAGAAGACCCAAAAGCAAACGTTTTATCAAAAACCGTCGCATACTCTTCCTCCTACCTTGTACATCAGTTCACTCCGTTTATTTCTGTGAATTATTTCCTTTATAAAGACACCACAACGCTGCCCGGGAAAACCCCGGGCAGCGCATGATGCCTGCATAAATCTTGTATATGTATTGTCTCAGTGATTACTTATTCATCTCAAGAAGCTCGATATCGTTCATCCAACCCCAGAAGGTTGTGATGTCGGGTGTAACCGTAGCCATGTTGATTCTCTGAGTACTGAAGATAATACAGTTCTGACGCTGGTAAGCAGGAATCTCAACTGCCCAGTCGCAGATGATATCAAGGCACTCCTTGTATACTGACTTCCTGTAGCTCTGGTCGTCGCTCTCACGAGCCTTTACGATGAGCTCATCAAGCTGATCGTCAGCAATGTGGTAGTGGTTCGAATCCGAGCCGCCTCTGCCTACGATACCCGAGCTGTGGTATACCTGATACATATCGGGATCGATCGTTGAACCCCAAGCAGCACACCAGAGTTCCTGTGTACCTGCATCAAGTCTATCCCAAAGGATACTTGAATCAGAGAGGTCGTTGATCTTGAGCTCGATACCGATGGTCTCGAGAGCTGCTGCTGCATCTGTTAAAACTGCAAATGAAGGGTGGTCACCGGTTCCGTCGCCGGGGATGAGTGCTTCGTAAGAAAGCTTTGCGCCCTCGGGAGCTGCGGTGAACTTGCCTGTTGCATCATCAAATGTGTAACCTGCTGCCTTGAGGTAACCGATGCAGGACTGGATAGCTGCAGCGTACTTCTCGTCAGCAGACTGAGCTGATGTGTAGATGTCGTTTCCGTCTACGTCTACGGAGTAAGCGATCTTGTATCCCTCGTCGGTAGCCTGAGGAGCTGCCCATGAAGTGTTGCTGATAGGATACTGGATAACGCTTGCTGCCTCACCATAGTAGCTGTCGTAAGCTGTGTCACGGTATACAGCGAGAACTGCTGCAAGACCCTTACGAAGGTTCTTGGAAGCGTCTGATGAAGAATCTCCGCCAACGTTTACAGTGTCAGCGTTGATACCGATGTAACCGTAACCAAGGTTATCAACCTTGCTTGTTGTGATAACATCACCTGTGACGTCGCCGTTCGAGTTGTAGCTCTGAACTTCCTCGAAACGAGTCTTGGAACCGGTCATCTCGCCTGCGTCAACAGTACCTGTCTGTACGTTTGCTGCGATCTCTGCGGACTGGATCTCCTTGAACTGCATGTACTTCGTCTTGGGCTCGCCCTTGAAGTAGTTCTCGTTTGCCTCGAAGTAAACGACCTTGTCCTTGTACTCTACGAACTTGTAAGGACCTGCTCCAACGGGATGTGTCTGCTTCTCTGCATCGATGCAGGAGAGATCGCCGAAGGGATGTCCGAAGTTGTTGTTGTCATAATCGTAGTTTCCGTCACCATAGTAGTGAAGAGGAGCTACGCTGATACCAAGGATGCTGTAAACAGCGGGTGCCGAGTAACCCTGAACCTTAACTTCTACAGAGTAGTCGCCGGTCTTCTTGATACCGGAGATGTTAGGGATACCGCCTGCAAGCTCGGGCTCATCTGCTGCGAAAGCAGTGATGCAGCTGTCAACTGTTGTGTTGAGGACATCGGGCTCGCCGTTTCCTGTGGTCTCTGTGTCATAGTAAGCAACGGGATCTCCGTTGTACTTGCTGCTGGAAGCCTTTGCGTAATCAGCAGTTGTGGGATATACACCGCCCTTGAGGTCGAACTCGTCGCCTGCAGCGGTTGTGAGCTTGCCGTCCTCGGAGATCTCACCGAATCCCCACATAGCCATACCAAATGCTACCTGAAGGCCTTCTGTCTCCTTGACCTCTGCTGATGTGAAAGGACCTGCATAGCCCTGATCAGCGTAGTCAATGTAGTTAGCCATAACGTAATCAATGATAACCTGCGAATGTGCAGCCCATGCCTCATCAAGTCTAGCCCAGAAAGCTGTCTGCTGCTCCTCGGTCCACGAATCTGAAGAAGACCAAGCGTGATCTCTGCCTGCAGCGTAGATAGCGCTTACGATCTCAGAGTACTTTGTGTAGATCTCGGAAGTAGTCTGTGTCTGGTAATCCTTGAGACCGATGATATCATAAGAAGAAAGTGTTGTTGAACCTGTGTAAGAAGGATCAAGGAACACATAGTAGTTGAAGATGATATCGTCAGCGGTCATAGGTGTGCCATCTGAGAACTTGATGTCATCACGGATCTTTGCCGAGTAGGTTGTGATATCTGCTGTAGCATCATACTCTACCTTGAGATCTGCGATACCTGTGTATGTGTAAGCTGTTCCATTGTAAGGGATAGTCTCGCCCTCGATAGCGTTGTAAACGATACCGCCGAGTCTGTCTGTTGTCATAAGGCTCAGCTGAGTGATGCTTGCAACATCCTGATCGTATGCTGTATCAGCATAGTAGGGAGAGAACTTCTGGCTGAAGGGTGAGTATCCGACTACGAGAGGGACCTGAACCTCTTCAACGGGAGCCTCTGTAGGTGCTTCCGTAGGTGCTTCTGTAGCTGCAGGAGCTTCTGTAGCTGTAGGTGCCTCTGTAGGCTCAGCGGGCTGTTCTTCGCTCTTCGAGCAAGCAGTCATAAGACCTAAGCAGAGTGCCATAACAAGAAGCAAACTTAATACTTTCTTTGATACTTTGCTCATTTTTCTTTCCTCCTCTTTTATTTTAAGCTGACAAAAAATCCCAAGTCGAAATTAAATGCCAACTCACGAACATAGCGATTGTATCATATTCCATGTAGTGTGTCAATTATGTTTCTCGTTTTCCTGTAACCTTTTGTTCTCCACCGGTACACATTTGTATTTCAGGTTCTGCTTTCTGAAATAAAAACACAGTCCCCCGATCATGAGCGTCGTCGCGGCAAAAAGGAGCTCTCTTGTCATATCGACGAGTTCGCTGTTACCTATGATAAGGACCATATCGCCCGCAAATGATATACCCATGAATGCCATGATCCCGACGGTCGACTTTCTGATCCTCGTGACCGTGCAGTCGTAGGCTATGTGCTCCATGTCGCCTCTCTCCAGGGCGGTACGGACAACACCCATCGTGAGATATGCCACCGGGAAGACCGCAATGGCATAGGGCACCATGACGTACATGATCCTGCTGCCGACGTTGTTTATGAGTGCTCCGCCCGCGAAGAGCAGTAGTATCATCACGAGAAGTATGATGTAGAGCCTGGTCCTCGCCTTCTTTCCCTCCTCGGACAGTTCAAACCTGTAATAACTTCCTATATATATGATCTTCTCTTTTCCGGTCGCCTCATCGGTCACTATCTTGTACTCGTTTCTGTATCTCCTGTTAAACATCTCTTCACCTTTTCGCAGGCCCCTTCCGTACAGTTACCTGTCCCGCCCGGTCAAGCGGCGCGCCTGCATAGCCGCTTCCAAACAACAGACAGGGGTCGCAAACGACCCGATCAATTATATCATATAGTCTTCCCAACTTCCATGTCGAATTTGGAAAATCCGCAAAATGACTCTTTTTCCGCAAACGATATGTCTAAAATAGGACATTCGGCCTATAATCAGACCAGCAATCAGGATGGGAGGTTAGGTTTACTTTAGTTAAATACCTGTTTGAGACTTTTCACGTCCGAAACATCCAAAAAAGGGGATTGACGCCTGTCAATCCCACTTTCTTTTTATGGATATACTCTGAGACGGGGCTACGAAGCCACGATGCGCCCGAACTCCTCGCGAAGCCTTCCCGCGCTCTCGCTCCCCCACTGGTCAAGAGCCATATAGTAGGCTCTCTCCGAGAGGTCTCCCAGTCTTTCCGTCCCGCGCCGTAGCTTTGCAAGAGTCCTTGCCTTGATCAGCAGTATCTCCGGCACGAAGAAAAGCACGTCCGCGCAGATCTCGAGCAGCTTGTCACACAGGTCGCAGGCGGCTTTCGCTTCGCGTCCTTCAAGCATAAGCCCCGCGCGAAGCAGCATCGCCTCGACTCTCACGCACAGAGCCCTTCCTCCCTGTGCAAAATCCGTGCTGTCGGCCTCGTCCACGGCGTCCAGCACAAGAAGTGCCTCCGAAGTTCTCCCAAGCTCCGACAGCTCCTTTGCAAGCTCCACGAGCAGATAGAGCTCGGCGTGATCGAGCCCGCGGCATGGCAGGTCCTCAAGACCGGGGATGGAATACTCTTCAGTGAAAGACGCCTCCCCCGCAAGCTCCCCGTCAAAATACTCCCTAAGCTTCTCAAGGTAGGCCTCGTGAGAAGTCCTCCCGAGCTTGTGGTCGATCACGGCCCTCGCAAGATCCGCGTAGCTCCCGACGCTTTTCTCCTCTCTCTCCTCAATGAGTTTCAAGGCTTCCTCCGCGCTCCCGTACCTCCTCCTGATCAGGTTCCACTCAAACTTCTGTCTTAAGCTGTCCTCGCGCGGGCCTTCAGCCGCGAGCAGCCCGGTCGCCCTGTCAGCCTCGCGTATGAGCCCAAGGAGCTTCTCAAGCAGTCCCTTCCCGGGGCTTTGGTGGCCGTTTTCTATGCGCGACAGCGTCAGAGGCGCACAGATCCGCCCGGCAAACTCCTCCTGCGTCAGGCCGAGCCGCCGCCTCCCAAGCATTATGTACCTTCCCATCCTGTATACGATCATATAGCGTCCTCGACCATCATTTGCGAGTTTGCGTCACCCAAATGACCGAAGAGATGATATGCGAGCTTGAAGAGCTCCCTTGCAAGGCAGGCCGCCGCCTCGTCCGCGGGATCGAGCCTGCTGAGCGCCTTTGCCCTCGCGAAGCACACAAAGCCCTTTCCCCTGGCGTCCCCGCTCCCGTCAAGCAGGTCGAACGCCTTCCCGCATATCGAGAGGGCTTGCGGAAACTCTTCTCTTTTGTAGTACCATGAGGCGCAGGCGAGCGCGGCAAGGGACAGCGGGCCCGAGAGCAGGTCTCCAGCGTCCTTCATGGCTTCGATCCCCGCAAATGCCTCCCTGAGACGCAGGAAACATCCGGTCTTCTCCCTCTCATCACACCCAAGTATCTGGTCTGCGCAGCTCATTTCCACTGCGATGCTCCTCTCGGTCACGGTCATCCCGGACCCTCGCGCTGATGGCATGCCGCCCCCAAGGGTTAGCCCAAGGGCCTCGCCGAGAAGCTTTCTTATCTCTTCAAGTTCCTGTTTTGAGGAGGTGTCGGCGTCTTCTCCGCCCATCCCGCTCCCGAGCAGGAGCCTCTCGATCCCGAGCTTTACGAGCCTTGCGAGCGCTCTCCTGTGACAGATGAACTGCCTCTCGAGCACGTCCCCCTCCTCCACGAGGGACTCGTACTCCCCAAGCTTTGTCTCGGCGCTTCCGTCGCCCCTTGCGACCAGCGCGTCGATCGCCCTCCTCTTCTCAAGCCGGTCGAACTCTTCGTCCGTGAGCACCATTTCCAAATGCTTCACGGACATGCCAAGCCTTTCTGTGAGCGAGGCGGCAAGCAGATATCCGGGGTCCCTCTCCCCCGCCTCGATCCTCGAGAGCGTGGCGGTCGAGCACAGCCCTTCCGAGAGCCCGGCGAGCGTGAGGTTTTGAGACAGCCTCCCGACCCGCAGGAGACTGCCGAAACTGTCGGTCGGTCCAATAACTATCAAACTGATCCTCCTGTTATGGGTATATTCCTATTATCTGGGAAAACATGGGGTTTTAGGGAAAGTTATCACCTATTTGATAAGTCTTATCGACATGATGGCCGCGCGGGCGTTCACAATTTGTCAGATTTGTTCATAAATTATTTACAATAGCTTCAAATGCCGCTCACGACACGTTCATAAACGCATTGTATCCTTTAGATACCAAATGAGCGAACAATTCTTCTATAGATGATAATATTTTTTTCATAATCCTCTTTTTTAAAAAGACCTCCGCAGAACGGAGGTCTTTTTATGCTGTAAAAGACATGCGTCAAACATGCCGGGGAACAAAAAAAGACAAGCCCCAAAGGCTTGCCTGCGATCTAAAAGCTGGAAATCAGATTCTAACTGACGACCCCTTCATTACGAGTGAAGTGCTCTACCGGCTGAGCTATTCCAGCGTGAAGACCAAACATTGATAATATATCATTTAAGATTCTCAAAGTCAAGTTATTTTGCCACTGATTCTTGCCTGTTGCCCGATGTTGTGCTATCCTTGTCGGAAGAAGGGACAGCCGGACAGACCTCACGAGGTGACTGCACCGGTGGACAAAAGCAGAGAAAAAGGTTTAGGTAAACAATATGCGGATCGAACTTGAAGGAAAAGAGAGCGTAAACAAAAAGGGTGAGACAACGCTTAAAGGCGATGCTTCCATATACGGAGAGCGCAAGGAAAACACGAGCCTGAAGGACCTTCACGGCCGTGAGAAATGGGAATTCTTCAAGCAGTACTACCTGAAGCTCACGATCATAGTCATCCTGGCGGCCGCGGTAGTAATATACGTGCTCGTCACCATGCTGACTCCCAAGCCCGAGACCGTGCTCAGGGTCGCAGTGGCCAACAATCCCCTCTCGCAGGAGCTGGTCAACAAGCTCAACACCGAGGTTACGGAGCTTCTTGTCGAGGAGGAGGGCAAACAGGACATCCTCATAGACACAAACTACTATCTTGAGGACTCCAACGGCATGTATACGCTGATGAAGCTCTCAACCCTCATAGGAGCGCAGGACCTCGACGCCATGATCCTCCCCTACGAAGTCTTTAAACAGCAACTGTCGGGAGGTTCGCTCTTGCCTGTAAAGAACGTTCTGTCAGCCTCGGACATGGTCAGCTTAAAGCAGTACCTGATAAACGAGATACCTGTCGAGGAAGACCTCGCTACGGGGGAGAAGACCACACTTCCCGCCGACGATTACGGCCTTGACTTCAACGCCTATCTCGTGTCTCAAGGCTATATCGCAGACGAGATCCCAACCCGGTACGTGCTCTGTATCGTAGGCAACACAAGGCACCCCGAATCATGCGCAAAGTTCATACGATATCTCTACAAATGACCCACCCGGCCTTACAGGACATCCTGCAGGGCCTTATTTTAACCTGAATTTCATGACCACGGGGTTGTGGTCCGAGTAGACGAAATCCTTCTGTATGTTCTCGAGGTATGTGACCTCAACGTTCTCGGATACCATGAAGCCGTCGACGATGAGAGTGAAGTTTCCTTTCTTGTAGGGCACGTCGCAGTTCCTCACCGTGGGAAGTATCTCACCGCAGGTGTAGTCCGTGCATCTCTTTATGCCCTCGGGAATGAGCTCCGTGGGAAAGGGCTGCGTCCATCCCATGTCGCTTGTCATGCCACCGTTTAGCGTAGGCACCGAATCCCCCGTGAAATCGTTGTTGAAATCTCCGCCGCATACACAGTAGTTGCCTTTGTCGTACTCTTCCTTCATGTCGCCGAGGATCAGGTTCATCTGCGAAGCCCTGATCTCGTCCGAGCCGCCGTAGGCTGACATGTGGGTGTTGTAGATCACGAGGTCCTTTCCGTTCGACACCTTGACTCTCGCCTTGCTGTAGCACCTGTCGAGATCGAGGATCTTTGAGAAGCTCTCGCTTATCTCAAGCCTCCTCCTGATGCCGTCGTGCATCTCAAACCCGCTCAGAGTCAGCAGTCCCGAGTTTGAAGCCCCGTGAGGCTCAAAGATCGGGTACATGAGGTACGCCGAGTGGTAGTTGTTCGCGAACATCCCCGCGTAGTCCGAGAACCTCGTCTCAAAGATCTCTCGCTGGTCTGTGTGATACGACCTGGTCGAGTCCGTGTCGAGCTCCTGAACAAGTATGAAGTCGGGTTTGTGGCTATCTATCTCGTCCATGGCCTCACCGATGCATTTTCTGACGCTCTCCTCGCTCGCGGCGCGCGATTCCTCGCCGCCGTCCATAAAGAAGGTGAAATCCTGCGTGTAGGCTCCGAATCCCACGTTGTTGGTGATGATCGTATACTCTTCCCCCGCTTCCGCGGTTGCCTTGGCGTTCCCCTCGCGGATCTCGAGCTGCAGGTTGTCGTCGAGCCTGCTGTAGCTCAGGAACACGTATGCCACGTAGATCAGGACTATGCCCACTACGGACGCGAGCACTATGAGCGCTATCTTCAGTATCTTTTTAAGCATCCTCTACTCCTCCCTCGTCCTCAGGCCTCAGCATCCCGAGGAACTGTCTGCCGCCCTGGCTTATCAGGCCCTTGAAGGCGTTCTTCAATATATCGCTGTTTCCCTTTGAGAGCTCGGAACCTCTCTTGTAAACCTTCCTCCACCCGGACAATCCGAGCTGCTGGAGATCTTCGACAGTCTCGATCTCGAGCTCCTGAAGCGTCTGAAAGAGTATGTCCACGAAGGTGTTGAGCTGCTCCTTCGTCATGGTCTCCATCCAGTTCTTTATCATGCCTTCCACAAAATGAGACATGGAGTCAGTGTCCTCGAGTGTGACAAAATGCTTTCCGACGAGCTGCCAGGATGTCTGGTCGTGCTGGTCGAGCCTCTTCTCCGTGCTCTCGACGACCGTCACGCTCTCTGCGTGTTCGAGCAGCCTTCCGACGATCGAGGTCTTCGGGATGAAGGTCCTGATCCTCGGGAGCATGCGCCTGTATGCCTCGCTATCTATGACACCCTTTAAGAACCCCGGTCCGTCCAGGTTGTAGACCGCTTCTATCCTGTCCCTTGCGCTCTTCTCACAGAATGAAGCAGCGTACATGGCGAGGTTCCCGCCCTTGTTGTGTCCCG
>JAGDDC010000344.1 GCA_017958245.1 Lachnospiraceae bacterium | reverse complement strand
GGCGAGACAGCTACGGCTGATCAGGCTCAGGAAGTTTGCGGCCTCATCCGTGAGCTGATCGGACAGCTCTATGACGCTGCAACCGCAGAGGCTGTTCGCATCCAGTACGGTGGATCGATGAATGCGGGCAACGCTGCAGAGCTTCTCTCAAAGCCCGACATCGACGGCGGACTCATCGGCGGTGCAAGCCTCAAGGCAGATTTCGGCAAGATTGTAAACGCCTGATATCAGCTTTGCAAACCTTCGTTCCGCATCAGCGGGGCGTCGGCGCCCGAAATTATATGCATATAAAAGGCGTGGTTGTCCACGCCTTTTACTATTATCATTCAAAAGAGCTGTCGAAGGCTTTCTCCGTGATCTTGCCGTCGCGGTATTCCCTGAAATGTTTCTTTAGATCGCCCCTGCGGATCTTGCCCATAGCGTTTCTTGGGAGAGCGTCCATGCGTATGTAGAGAACGGGAACCTTGTATCTTTCAAGGTTTTCGCTGAAGCTTCGTTTTAACGACTGTTCATTTACTTCGTCACTGTCCGGAACGTAGAAGAAGGCCGGGACTTCGCCGAGTATCCCTTCTTCGTCAGGCACACCGACACAGGCGCACTCTCTGATACCTCCAATGGCGGCGTTCTCGACCTCGATGGGAGCAACCTTTTCGCCTCCGACATTTATCATGTCATCCGAACGCCCGACCATGTGGATCATGCCTCGAGCGTCTCTGTATCCAAGGTCTCCGGTCACTATCCATTCGCCTCTTAGAGCGTCCGCTGTGACATCGGGCTGGTTCCAGTAGCAATCCATGATCATGCTGCCCTTGAGGCATATCCTTCCGAGTCCCTCAAAGAGCGCGTCTTCGGGCGGCACAAGCGACTCGTCTATCCTCACTTCGACGTTCTCTATGGGGTACCCCAGAGCCGAGAGCGCTTCGTCGTCATCCACATACTCCGATACGTTGAAGAAGAAGACTCCGCCGGTCTCAGATGAACCCCAGGTGTTGAAGAGAGTCGTCTGTCCGAGCGCTTTTGCGAAGACTTTTCTCTGCCTCACTGTGAGAGCCCCTGCGCCGACCTCGACATAGCGGAGCCTGCCGAGTGTTTTTGAAAAACCGTCGCCCATTTGACGGTAGAGCTTCTCGATCGTTGCGGGTACCATGATCACGCCTGTGACGCCGAAGTTCTCGATGTTGTCTTCCATGATCTTGATGAAGGTGAAACCGTTTTGCAGGACTATAGTGCCGCCCGAATAGAAGTAGGCGCGCATGACGCGAAGCGCAAATGAATGATTGAGCGGCAGGGGAAGCAGGATCACATCATCCCTTGTGACGCCTGTGCCCTTTGCTGTGTTTCTCAGCAGAGCAGTGACGGAACCGTTCGTGTGCACGACGCCCTTGGGCCTGCCGGTGCTTCCCGAAGTGTAGAGCATCTCTGCGAGCGCATCATCCTCCGGCCTCGAATAAGCGATCTCTGCGGCATCGCCGTCCTCACACAGGTTTAAGAGTTGTATATGCCTCATCCCCTCAGATCCGTCAGGCTCCGTGGATGAGATGAAGAGGTTTGAACCAACCTCGCGGTAGATGTAGCTTATGTTTGACAGGGGCATGTTCTTGTCGATGAAGACGGTCACTGCCCCAATATACTGAGTCGCGAGGTAAGCGATCACAGTCTCGTTCCTTGTGGGAGCAGAGAGCAGTACCTTGTCGCCTTTTGCTATGCCCAGCTCTGCAAGCCGTAAGGCAACGGTCTTTATGCGTCTTACGAGCGCTGCGTAGGTGAGCACCTCGGACTTTGATGCGAGAGCAGTCTTGTCTGGCTGTTCCTCGGCATGTTGTACGATCATTTCAATCAATAGCTTTTCCATAACAACGCAAATCCTCCTTGAATTATTTTACAGATATAAGCAAATGAATATAACCATATAACCAAATGATTTCAACCCCGAAAACAGAAACCTCATCAACTGCGTAAATAAATCGCCCCAAGCTAAAAAAGTCTTGAAAAGTCAAAACTTATATGATAGAATACCATTTGGTTTTTTAGGTAGGTGCCTCTTAAAGGCTCCGACAGATTTAGGAGGTGTAAGTTAAGTGGAAGCGTTGAAGGTTATCTTGACAATCGTATACGTTCTTATCTGTGTGGGACTCATAGTTGTTGTCCTCATGCAGGAAGGTAAAGAAGGACTGTCATCTGGCATCATGGGCGGATCTTCGGATACATACTGGAGTAAGAACAGAGGACGTTCAAGAGAAGGTAAACTTTCAAAGTCAACGATCATTCTCGCTGCTTTGTTTGTTGTGCTTTCAGTTTTGCTCAACGTCTGGGTTCTTAAGTAAGTCAGAGATCAACAGAGCATTAGGGACATTCTTTGAATGTCCCTTTTTTGTCTCACAAACTAAGTCTGCGAGATTTCTATAAGGAGAAGGTATGGAGAGAGCGGAATTTGAAGCAAAAAAAGAGAACGTCTACGAATTTATGTCGGACAAGTCGTACATCCCGATGAAGCTCAAGGAGCTCGGCGGGGTCCTTCAGTGCCCGAAGGAGGAGAGAGAGGACCTGGCAAATGTCATAGCTGAGCTCATGAAGGAGGGCAAGGTCATCCAGGACGGCAGAGGACGGCTCAAGACCGCGGGCGCGAACACGAAGACGGGTGTCTTCTCGGGAACGCAGAAGGGCTTTGGCTTCGTAGTTGTCGAGGGTGAGAAGGAGGATATCTTCATCGCTGCCGACAACACCATGGGCGCGCGTGACAAGGACACTGTGGTCGTGTCTTTAAAGGAGGGCCAGAGCGGCCGCAGC
>JAGDDC010000343.1 GCA_017958245.1 Lachnospiraceae bacterium | reverse complement strand
TTGGACGACCTCAAGGACTTTGCGGTGAACAGGGTGTTCATCCGGGGCGAGCTCCTTGCCTGCGAGGGCAGATATCTCCCCGAAGTCAGGAAACACGACATCTCGTCCGTCAAGGGCAGCGTGGTGGTAAAAGACTTCTCGAAGGAGAAGCTCCTCATGCACTTAAAGAGCGACGAGGTTTACGCCATAGAGATCGTCCCCGGCGGAGTCGTGACAAAGAAGGCCAAAGTGAAGGTCAGGCTGGATGAGAGGGGCGAGTTTGTCTTCGACGAGGCAAATGACGTGGTCAAGATCGCGGTGGTCGAGAGACACAAAGGCACGGGCAACGTTGCCTGCGCTTTCCTCAAGGGATACGGTATAAAGACCGGAGCGGTCGCGATCTCGATAGCGCATGACTCGCACAACATCATAGTCGTCGGCACGAGCGATGATGAGATGGAGTTTGCGGTAAAGAGCCTCTGCGATCAGTGCGGCGGGATCGTTCTCGTAAACGGCGGTAAAGTCGTGGAGAGCATGCCCATGCCCATAGCGGGGCTTATGAGCGACAAGACGGGCGAGTGGGTCGACGAGAGGCTCACATCGATCCACGACAAGGCGTTTGAAGTGCTCGGTGTCAACAAAAACATCGACCCGGTCATGACGCTCTGCTTCATGTCGCTGCCCGTGATCCCCGAGCTCAAGCTGACCGACATGGGTCTGTTCGATGTCGGAAAGTTTGATTTCATAAAAAACGAGATTGAATAAAGCAAAAAAGTTTAACCGGAGTACACCATGTCAAAGATCAGAAACAAGTTCGGCAATGCGACCATAGACCTCACCACGGGCTCTATCAGAAAGGGTATGATAAGCTTCGCGGTGCCGCTGTTCTTCGGTCAGCTCCTCCAGCAGCTGTACAACCTGGCGGACGCCTGGGTCGTCGGGAACTTTGCCGACAACAAGTCCTTCGCTGCGGTGAGCAGCACCGGAAGCCTGGTCTTCCTGATCATCGGCTTCTTCGGCGGCATCGGGATCGGCGGCGGCGTCGTCATCTCGAGGTACGTAGGCGCAAAGGACAAGGAGATGGTCTCGAAGGCGATACATACGAACATACTGCTCGCCATCATGGCCTCCGTCATAGCGACTACCTTCGGACTTGTGTTTGTGGAAGGCATCCTCAAGCTTATGGATACGCCCGCGGAGGTCCTTCCCGAATCAACGACTTATCTTGGCATATATTTTGCGGGGGTGTCGACAGTCATCATCTACAACAGCGGGATGTCGATCCTGAGATCTCTCGGTGACAGCTTCCATCCCCTGGTATATCTTGCAGTCTCCTCGGGCACGAACGTAGTGCTCGACATCCTGTTCGTGGCGGTCTTCAAGCTCGGCGTAACCGGAGCTGCGGTGGCGACCGTCGCCTCGCAGGGACTCAGCGCGGTCTTGTGCCTCCTCAGGCTCGCAAGGCTTCCCGAGGAACACGAGAGGCTCAGACTTAAAAAGATACGGTTCTACGGCTCGGTCATGAGGGAGGTCATAAAACAGGGCATTCCCACCGGCATTCAGAATTCGGTCATAAGCATAGGGAACATGGTGGTACAGAAGAACATCAACAGCTTCGGCCAGTACGCAATGTCGGGTCACGGTGCGTACGCGAGGATAGAAGGCTTCGTCTTCCTCCCCATCACGAGCATGTCGATGACGCTCCCGACCTTCATAGGCCAGAACCTCGGCGCGAAAGAGTATGAGCGCGCGAAGAAGGGAGCGAGGTTTGGCATCATTTCGGGCATGGTCATAGCCCAGACCATAGGAGTGCTCTTCTTCCTGTTTGCAAGATACGCGCTAAGGTTCTTCGTAGACGAGCAGGAGTCCATCGCCTACGGCGCGATACAGGCGAGGACGGTCTCGCTGTTCTTCCTGCTCTTGGCCTTCTCGCACTGCGCTGCGGGAGTTTTGAGAGGTTGCGGCAAATCCTTCATACCGATGGTGACCATGCTCGCCTTCTGGTGCGGCGTCAGGAT
>JAGDDC010000342.1 GCA_017958245.1 Lachnospiraceae bacterium | reverse complement strand
TCCAGAGAGCAAAACTTACGGAGATAGAGCTTCCGGAAGGCCTTGAGGAGATAGGGGGCTATGCTTTCGATGGCGCGCCTCTTACGCTTGTGACTTCGCCTCACAAGGCAAAGCTGGGTGACGGAAGCTGTAACCTTCCCTCAAGCGTAAGGACCATCGGCATCGGGGCGTTTGGAAACACAGAGCTCACCAAGTTTGACCTGCCCGACAATTTTGAGATCAAGTTTGAGATCACGGACAACAGATCTGCCGTGATGTATGTGAAAAAGGGCTCCAAGGCAGAGAAGGCGCTCAAGGAGTTCTTAAAGAGTTACACGGATCTCTGGACAGTGAAGAGAAAATAGAGCTGCGGACGTGCGAGAGCTTGGGCGATGCGGCCGGCCGGACGCGACAAGGAGCCGGATCGGCGGGACGTGGGTTGCTTGAGAGACAGCGGGAAACAACGAGAGACAGGAGGAGAGAATACTCATGGTAGTCAGAAGAAGGATCCTTGCGGCGGTCATATGTATCATGCTGCTGGTTACGGCCTGCTCGGGGGCGAGAGACAGCCTCGGGCTTCCTGGAAACGGCGAGGGTCAGGCAGCGCAGGAAGGCGCAGATGGTAACAGGGGCGAGCCCGGCAGCGGGAACGAAGGCGAAGGCACGTCAGAAGGCGACGTCACGAAACCCGGCAACGAGGGCTCGGGCAGCGGCTTTGACGGTAGCGTGAACATCTATACCGTGGGCGAGGACATCCTCGCGGTCGCTGTACAGAGCGCACTGTGCATGAACCTGCTTCCAAAGAACGAGAACGAGGCGAGCGACATCGAGCTTCACATCTCATCCGCTTACAATGAGAGCGGGTATTCCATGTTCCAGCTCACCATGAACACGTACTACCCTTACATCTACTACTATGAGACAGCAGGCGGTGAAGGGCAGCACGTGAGCGGTTTCTTTGACAGCGATTCGCACGCTGTAGAGGACGGGTATTTCGCTCTGATCTATGAGAAAGGGCTTGTGAGCAAGCTCAAGCTTGAAGGTCCTTTCACACTTTTTGAGTTTAAGAACGGTGAGGGCACCGAAGTGGCGTCATTTGCGGCGTCGGAAGTGGTAAAGACCCTGAGCCTCGAGGAGCTCATCGACAAGGGAGCCCAGATCCTCCACAAGGAGAAGCCGCTCGGCAACTTCGAGGGAACATACCTGTCAGACTCTTATTCGACTGAGCACATCGCAAATGCGACCGTGAAGGTCACAGAGCACAACGGGGTCTACTTCAAGGGCAAGGTCGACGGCGAGGACATCGAGCTCATCGGTTTCGAGGACTATGAGCCCGAGTATCAGCAGTCGGACTACAACTATTCGCGCATCCGCGCGCTCAACACGCCCGAGGGCATCACATACGAGCTTGCATGGTACAGGTACTACCAGAACGAGGTCGAGTATGACGAGGGGATGTCGCTCAACTACGACGATTACAGCGGGTCGGAGACCATATATTACGGGATATCGCTCCATCCCTTTAAAGAGCGATGGGTGGCTCCCACAGACTATGAGGACAAAGACAGGACCGGCAACCTCTCCGTAAAGGACCCGCAGGATAACACGTACTTCTCGCCGGAGAGCGACGACTACGTACTCCTTGTCCGCCCGACATATAACTATGATGAGTCCACGGTCGATTTCTACACGCTTTCAAGCTTCAACGAGATCGGTTTTATGATCGGAGAGAAATACAAGTTCAGGTGTGCCTCGGAGGCTGAGGCGAAGGTCTTCTATGACGCAAGGATTGCTGACCCCTATGATGATTACGAGTATCATCAGGTCGGAAACGTTGTCTATTCCGAGCGAACAAAGAGCCCGGGGCTTGCCTCGCAGTCAAAGAAAGATACGATCAATTACTCGACATCCTATCTCTACAAGAACGTGAGCTACCTCTACGGGTGGTATGATGATGATGCGAAGAGGTACAGCACCGAGATGTTCTTAAGCAAGCCTTACACCGATGAGGACGTCAGGCTGTCTGTGGATGATTCGGTTTACTGGCAGGGAGTTCCCGAGAGCAGGGGAGGATACTATAAGAGCACGGATGGCGGTGACGCCAGACTCATGGTATACATGGCGGAAGAATACGCATTTCCCTCTTTCGGTTTCACGGGCGAGGCGTTCCCGTCAAATACATTTGCCACGATCAGGTTCACCGGACGCGAGGTGGTCGCGGTTTCATTTGCATACGAATGGACGGAGAGCGGAGAGATGTATTACTACGACTTTATGGAGATCAAGTTTGAGGAGGGCAAGGCTGTGGCAACGCAGTACAGGTTCCCCGCAGGCGTAGACCTCTTCTCGGCAAAATGCGAAGTGACGCTCGATAACTTCCGCACGAAGACGCCTCTGTCGACGGTCACGAAGACCTTCGATCTGACGAGGGGCGAGAGTGTGTGGTGATCATCGGAGCGAAGCGACGAGCCGAGCTTCCGCCTGGGGAGAGGCGGGAGTATGAGGTGGTCATCGGAGCGAAGCGCGATGGCAGGCGGTCCGATGAGGTTGGGATCATGAGGTGGTCATTTGATTTGCACCCGGCGAACAGCCGGATGACAGAAAGAGTACAGGTAGGATTGCGATATGGGGACAAGCGGAATGTATCAGGTTTACTTGGTTGACGACGATATGCTCATACTTGATGATATCATAAGCAGGGTGCCGTGGCTCGACAACGGTTTCGAGGTCGCAGGTTATCAGACGGATCCGCTCCGCGCGATAGGCGAGATACTCGAGCTCAAGCCGGATGTGGTCTTTTTGGATCTCAAGATGCCCGCGATGGACGGGAACGAGCTGATCAGGCGCCTCAGGGACAGCGGCTCGGAGGCCGAGTACGTCATGATATCGGCGTATGACAGCTTCGCGAACGTCAGGGATTTCTTTCAGCAGTCGGGCTTTGACTATATCTTGAAGCCCATCAACGACGATGATATGCAAATGGTGCTCGAGGGCTTGAACCACAAGCTCTCGCTGAAAGTCTCCCCGCAGTTTGACGAAAACTCAAACGACACCTTGACGAACAACCCCAAATTTAATAGTCTTATAACATACGTAGACGAGCATTTTACCGAGAACATAACGCTCGAGTTTTTGGCGAAAGAATTCGCATTTGCCAGGACTTATATCTGCGGACTGTTCCAGAAGTATCTGAACAAGTCGCTCACCGTGTACCTCACGCAGCGCCGCATGCAGTACGCGAAGACGCTGATCGTCGATGAAAAGAGGCAGATCAAGGAGGTGGCGGTCGACTGCGGATACGCGGACTACAGGCATTTTTACAAGGCGTTCAAGAGGTATTACGGTATCTCTCCGAGGGAAATGCAGGAGACTTTGCCGGATGAGGACTGAGCCCGGAAGGCTGGAGAAAAGCATGCTTTTGCAGTCCGGGAGGATGTGCTTGCATGACTCGGGTCCGAAAGGCAGGAGAAAAGCATGCTTTGCAAGATGAGAGAATATGACGGTTTGAAAAAGTTCATATGTGTTGTCTGTGTTATGACAATGGTTTTTACGGCAGGAGGCTGTGGCAGGAAGCAACAGTCTCCTGTCTTGCGCGTTGCCATACCTTATTCTGACTATGTGCAGGAGCCTGAGACGGACTACTATCTCTCGTGGCTGCAGGAAAAGCCGGGGATAGAGGTCGAGGTGATCACCATCAGGCAGAACAGGAG
>JAGDDC010000341.1 GCA_017958245.1 Lachnospiraceae bacterium | reverse complement strand
AGACCATGCCGGGCTTCGGCGTCACAGGTTTCAGAGGAGAGAAGGAACTGTTCGGAGGGAACCTGAAGCTCGCCAAAGAGCGCGCCAAGGTGCCTCAGGAGATAGAAGAGAAGGTCGCAGAGTACTCAAAGCAGGGCAAGACCTCACTCGTGTTCGGCGAGGATGACAGGATACTCGGCGTGATAGCGGTTGCAGATATGCCGCGACCGGAGAGCAGGAGCGCCGTGAGCGAGCTGCGCTCGATGGGAGTGAGAGTCGTCATGCTGACGGGCGACAACAGGGAAACGGCATCCGCGATCGCTGCGAAGGCCGGTATAGACGAGGTCATAGCCGATGTGCTCCCGGGGGACAAGGCAAAGAAGATCGAAGAGTTAAAGAACGATCCCGCAAACGGCAGGGTGGCGATGGCAGGTGACGGCATAAATGATGCTCCTGCACTCACGGTGGCAGATCTTGGAGCCGCGATAGGCGCGGGGACAGACATAGCGATCGACGCTGCCGCTGTCGTGCTCGTGCGCGAAGGCATATACAGCCTCGTCAGGGCGCTCGATCTGGGGCGCAAGACTCTGCGCAACATAAGGGAGAACCTGTTCTGGGCATTCTTTTACAACTGTATATGTATACCGCTCGCTGCAGGCGTCTTCATAAGGGCGTTAGGCTGGGAGCTGAACCCCATGATAGGCGCGGCCGCCATGAGCCTGTCAAGCTTCTGCGTGGTGATGAACGCGCTGAGATTGAACCTTGTTCACAAAAAGTTTAAGGAGGATATAACAATGAGGAAAACGCTTAAGATCGAAGGCATGATGTGCGCTCACTGTGAGGCGAGAGTGAAGAAGACACTCGAGGCGATAGACGGTGTCGCATCGGCTGACGTGAGTCACGAGAAAGGCACGGCCGTAGTTGAGCTCTCGGCGGAGGTGGATGACAAGGTTTTAAAGGATGCCGTGGAGGCTCAGGATTACAAGGTTGTCGGCGTAGACTGAGCATGCGGGACAGCCGCCGGAGGTGGATCGTGGGAGAATTCAAGGTCACAAAGACCGATATTGAAGGCGTGGTAGTGTTGGAGCCGAAGGTGTTCGGCGACGAGAGAGGCTTCTTTTTTGAGAACTACAACAAACGGGACTTAAAGGCCTGTGGGATCGACGTCGAGTTTGTTCAGGACAACCAGGCGCAGTCGACGAAGGGTGTCTTAAGAGGGCTTCATTTTCAAAAAAAGCATCCCCAGGGGAAGCTTGTAAGCGTGATACTTGGCAGTGTCTATGACGTGGCAGTCGACCTTAGGAATGGGTCGAAGACCTACGGAAAGTACTTCGCTACAGTGCTCTCGGGCGAGAACAAGAAGTCCGTGTACGTGCCGGAGGGTTTCGCGCACGGGTACCTCGTGCTGTCCGAGTCCGCAAGGTTCTCGTACAAATGCACGGATTACTACCATCCCGAGGACGAGGGAGGCATAAGGTACGACGATCCCGACGTAGGCGTGGACTGGCCTGAACTTTCCGGGACGAAGCTTTTGATCAACAGCCGCGATCTGGGTTTCCCTTATCTGAAGGATCTTTCCTAATCTTTTTCTAATCCTTTTTTAGAAGTTCTTAAGTGTTCTTTTGAGCGGACAACTGGTATGATCGTTATCAAAAGGATGGTCCCGACCCGGCAGGTTCTGTGCGGGCGCGGGAGGAAAGAGGGAGAAAGAATATGAAAACAAAGATAGTTTTGACAGCCATGCTTTCACTTTTATGCGTTATGACGCTCACGGGATGCAGGATCAACATCAACACCCGCGACGGAAGTAAACCGAAGGTTGACATCGAGATACCCGGGGTAGATGTGAAGGTGGGCGGCTTCGAGGACAAGGACTCCGCCGAGATAAGCGGATCGTCATCTGAGACCCCCATAGGGCCCATAGAGACGCTCGCGATCGAGAACGAGATAGGTGACGTGAAAGTCAGATACACCGACGACAGCAAGGTGAGCGTTGATTACAGGATAAGGGTCCGCGGAGGCAGCAACTCGGACAACGAGAAGGCAGCAGATCTCGTGACCGT
>JAGDDC010000340.1 GCA_017958245.1 Lachnospiraceae bacterium | reverse complement strand
GGGACATCCCATGTTGATGTCAACGATCACGTTCTTAAGGTCCCGTATCTTCTCACAGGCAGCCGCCATCACCTCGGGCTCGTGTCCAAAGAGCTGTACTGCCGTAGGACCTTCGTCGTCATACATGTAAAGAAGCCTCCAGGTCTTTCTGAGCGTGCTTGCACGGCTTTTTGTTCTTCTGGTAGATGACCTCGAGCCCCTCGAGAGTAAGCATCTTGTCCACCACGTCTATGCAGTCGACTCCGCCCGCGATCATGGAGGCAAGGCCTCCCGTCGCGATGACCTTGATCTCCTTCTCAGGTCCGCAGATCTCGGAAAGCTCCTTCTTCATCTCTCGCACCATGAACTCAACGAGTCCCATGTGCCCGTAGATCAGGCCTGACTGCATGCTTTCTATGGTGTTCTTGCAGATCGTGTGTCCAGGCTCGTCGAGCTCGACCTTAGGCAGCTTCGCCGTCTTCTCGAACAGCGCCTCTGATGAGATCTTGAGTCCCGGGGCAATTGTACCTCCAAGGTACTCCGCCTTGTCCGTCACCGCGCAGAACGTCGTCGCGGTACCGAAATCGATGATGATGAGCGGTCCGCCGAACTTGTTCACGGCGGCGACCGCGTTTACGATACGGTCGGCTCCGACCTGCTTCGGGTTGTCGTATTTGATGATGAGGCCTGTCTTGACCCCTGATTCGACCACGATCGGCTTACACCCGAAATACTTCATTGACATGTGTTCCAGAGTATAGAGCACTGACGGCACTACCGTGGATATGATGATGTCGTCCACGTCTTCCATGTTCAGCCTGTCATACGCGAAAAGCTGAGACACGAGCATACCGTACTCGTCCGCGCTCTTGTGAGAGTCCGTCTCGATCCTCCAGTTCGTCAGCAATTCTCCGTCACGGAATACTCCGAGTACAGTATTACTGTTTCCGATGTCAAAAGCGAGCAGCATGTTTCTACCTCCTTGATATCTTACCTTACCACACCTTCAAGGCGCTTAAGAGCGAGGGCGATCGTGAGTCCCGGTATCACTCTGTTGCCGGTGATCTCCGCGCCGAGCACCTCGTTTATGCGCTTCAGCCTGTACTGTACGGTGTTGGTATGTATACCCATGAAGACACTCGTCTTGCCGGAGTTCATGCCGGCGTCCAGAACGAACGTCTCAAGTGTGTCGAGCAGCTGCTTTGCCTTGTTCTCGCCCATCTCGCGGTTGAACGGCTCGAGAAGATCCATGTAGTTCTTCTTCTGATACCCTCCGTGCACCGCGAGGTTGATGCAGTTAGAAACAAGCGCGAGCTCATATTTTGTGAAGACCCTCTTGTACGGGAAGACACTCTCCACATATGTCCACGTCTCGTTGATCAGGCGGAACGCGTCTCCCGCGCCTTCTATGCCGCCTAGTCCCGTTGCGTGGAATATCCTGACGCTCTTGTCTATCTCCTTAAGGTCGTCGAAGAGATCGATGCAGCACTGCTTGTCGCTGTACTCCTCTTCCTCCTTGGTGGTCCTCAGGATGACTCCGTTGGTCTCGTCTCCTTCCGAGATGCGCACGACCTCAAAGTCTCTGCTCTTCTCGTAGTCGGCGATTATGTCGTTCCCGGCCTTGCTCTCTATCCCCTTCGCGTAGAATACGCTGAGGATGTTTGAAGAATCTATCGAAAGCTCATCCTTGAGAGAGTACGCCAGGCTCTTGTTGTTTCTCATGAGGGCCTTTACGAACTCAGCTCTTACGTCCCTCTCAGGAGTGTATTTCCACATGCCCATCGAAAGCTCGATGATCTCGGCCAGCTTTGTGATCTCCTGCGCCGAGTAGTTGTCGTCGTTGTCGACGATCATCAGGAAGTACTTCTCTCCCGCCACGGTGACAGGACCCCAGTAAGTGAGGACTCCGTTCACGTCCACGAACGTGAAGATGCCGCCCTTTCCGACGCCCTTCTCTTTTCCGTATCTGATCGCGTCCGCTATGGTCGCGCGCTTCCTCGTCTCAACAGTGAGGATAGGGTTGAAGTCGTGCGAGAACAGTATCACCTGGAACGAGTTGGTGATGGCCGCCTCTCTCAGAGCCGCCTCAAAGCTCGAATGCATCTCGAAGTCGAGAAGGTGGTAGATCGTGTTGTTTATGAGGTCGTTCTCATAGCTGTCGCCGTACAGGATCTTGTCCATCACCTGCTCTATGGTCTCAGCGTATTCCGCCTTGTCATACGGCATCAGGATCACAGGACAGCCAAGCTTGTCGGCCGCGTCAGCGAACCTGACTCCGAGAGCCCCGAGTCCTTCCTCCTGATGGAACACACAGAGTCCTGAGATGCCGCAGCCTGCCAGCTTTCTCAGCATCATGACCCTGGTCTCCTCGTCAGAGACTCCGATGAATGACGTAAGCACCAGCTGTTCCTTAACTCCATTCTCACGGGCAGCCGTATCCGGATCAGGTGAGTCCATTACCGATACCGACCTGATCCTGTTGTTCGCGGCACTCTG
>JAGDDC010000339.1 GCA_017958245.1 Lachnospiraceae bacterium | reverse complement strand
GACCGTAATGATCATAAGTTAGACATCAACGAGCGGGCAGGATTACAGCGCAGGGAATGGGTGCCTTGGCTGGCTGATGTTTGGGCCCACGGGCCTTCTGTGCGGACTCTGTGGTGAGGGAAAAGAGACAAAGAGTACGAACTATTGGATCTGCAATAATTGCGGCAGGAAATGGAAGGCATGACATCAAGAAAAGACAGAATATGGATGAAGCTCATGGAGGCCGGTGCACGCACGGGCTGTCACCAGATGGCGAGCAGGAGCTTCTCCTTCAAGGGCTACCAGTTCCCTCTGTGCGCCAGATGTACAGGCGTGCTTGCGGGTGAACTCGGCGGAATCGCCCTCATCCTTGCAGGATACAGGATGCCACGCTCCTTGATGGCCTCATTTGTAGGGATTATGGGCGTTGACTGGTGGCTTCAGCATGCCCGCATCCTTGAATCGACAAACATCCGCAGGCTGATAACAGGATCCCTGTGCGGCGCCGGACTGACCTACGCATACTTTTATGCGATCAGAGGGGTGTACGGGCTGATCGCAGGGGATGGGGATAAAACGTAGACGTTATAAACAAGATGCTCCCGACTTTGGTTGGAAGTGTGTCAATACTTTGGAAAATGGTTCTTCAAAAAACACCTGCCCCACCGCTTAAAAGCATCCATTCTTTGAATGGCCAAGCGGTGGGGCAGGTGAATGTGTTTATGGTTTGCCTACTTACACAGACAGGTTTTCTTTGTGATAGTAGTTTACCACGCTATCTTCTTGTATGCCATATCAAATTGTGATAGAATTAACTACAAGCGGACATTTGCACAGGGGCTTGTATCGACACTTGCATCTCGTGCCGCGGCTGATTTTTCCCCCGGAGGTTTGGATATGTATTCACCTATGGAAGTTGAGACTACAGACACCAGATATATTACTGACGTCTTCAACAAGAACGCTGTTTTTTCGGATGGTACGAGACAGTACAGGAGTCCGGAGGAGCCCGATCCGGGAGATGAGGTCAGTATACGCATCAGAACTGCCAGATCGAACGCGAGCGCGGTTGTGCTCGTTGTGGGAGAACAGCGCATCAAGATGAAGCTTGCAAAGAGCGACAGGCTCTTCGACGTCTTTGAGGGGAAGATCACCGTGGGTGAAGAGAAGATCGGTTATTACTTCATCATTTGGTGCGGCGACAGCTTCTTCCTGTACAACAGGGAGGGCGTCGTAAAAGAGCGCAACGCCGAGTACGATTTCGAGATCATGCCCGGCTTCCATACGCCCGAGTGGGCCAAGGGCGCGGTCATGTACCAGATCTTCACGGACAGGTTCTGCAACGGTGCTTCGACCAATAACGTTTGGAGCGACGAGTATTTCTACATCTCCGGTCACACGATCAAAGTCGAGGACTGGAACAAGCTGCCCGGCAAGGATTCGGTGCGCGAGTTCTACGGCGGGGATTTGGGCGGTGTGCAGGCTAAGCTCGATTATCTGCAGGATCTCGGTGTTGAGGTCATATACTTCAACCCGTTGTTCGTCTCACCTTCAAACCACAAGTACGACACACAGGATTACGACTATATAGACCCGCATTTGACGGCGATCGTGAGGGACGGCGGCGAGCTGCTCGAGGATGGCGACGACGACAACTCTCACGCAAGCCGCTATATAACCAGAGTCACGGACAAGGAGAACCTCGAGAACAGCAACAGGTTCTTCGCAAGGTTCACCGAGGAGGTCCACAGGCGCGGCATGAAGATCATCATGGACGGCGTCTTCAACCACTGCGGATCTTTCAACAAATGGCTCGACAGAGAGCGCATATATGAGAAGTCGAAGGACTACGCGCCGGGCGCCTACATGTCCAAGAAGAGCCCGTACAGGTCTTTCTTCAAGTTCTTCAAGGACGAATGGCCGCACAACGGCAGCTATGACGGATGGTGGGGGCATTACACCCTCCCCAAGCTAAATTACGAGGAGTCCGACGAGCTTGTTGACTACATCATGTCGGTTGCCCGCAAATGGATCTCGCCCCCGTACTCTATAGACGGCTGGAGACTCGACGTGGCAGCGGATCTCGGCTACACGAGAGAGTACAACCACAAGTTCTGGAAGCGTTTCAGGGATGAGGTAAAGAAGGTCAACAAGGACGTGATCATACTCGCGGAACATTACGGAGACGCGAGCGAGTGGCTCCAGGGCGACGAGTGGGACACGGTCATGAACTATGACGCCTTCATGGAACCGGTGACCTGGTTCCTCACGGGCATGGAGAAGCACAGCAACGAGTACCTCGGCGATCTGCACAACAACGCGTACGCCTTCTTCGGGGCGATGAACCACTACATGGCGTGCATGAACGTGCAGTCTCTCGAGACCGCCATGAACGAGCTGTCAAACCACGATCACTCGAGGTTCCTCACGAGGACCAACTACCGCGTGGGCAACATGGAGACCCGAAGTCAGGCGGAGGCGGGCGAGGGCGTGAACAAGGCTGTCATGCGCGAGGCTGTCATGATACAGATGACCTGGCCCGGAGCGCCCACAGTGTACTACGGCGATGAGGCGGGAGTCTGCGGCTGGACCGATCCCGACAACAGAAGGACATATCCTTGGGGACACGAGGACCCGGATCTGCTGTATTTCCACAGGGAGCTGATCAGGCTGCACAGGTCTTACGACGCGCTGAAGACGGGATCGCTCAAGTTCCTGCTCGGACAGGGCGGAGTCATATCTTACGGAAGGTTCAATGAAGACGAGAGATTCGTCGTTGTCATAAACAACAACGATCACGAGGTGAACGTAGACCTCCCCGTGTGGGAGATAGGTGTGACGGATGAAGAGCCTTTAGTCAGGATGATGTTCACGGGCCAGAACGAGTGGCATCCGGATGCGGTGACCTACCACGTGGAGCACGGCGTCTTGAGACTCCACATGTGGCCTTTCTCGGGTCTTGTGCTCAAGAACAGACCTCAGGGTCTGGTGTGACGAGCAAAAAAAAGCTTGATAGATGTGGGCTGTTATCGTAGAATAGACACGATCACACAGTCTCGTCCTCCGCATCATTTGCAAATGAAGGAGCGGAGAGCGAATAGCTTCTGGCGAGGGCGTCCCGCAAGGTCGCGAGAGTGGCTTCTTTGGTGAGGGACTTGATGTTCTCGGCATCGGCGATCAGGGCCTTGCTCGACTCGGAATCGCCGCGTGAGACGTAGATCTCTGCGAGCATCTGATACACGGTGCCCGCACGCTGGCCGTAGCTTATGGCGGCTTTCAGCACGGTGATCGCGTCGTCGTGTCTGCCTGAGTTCATGAGGAGCTCGCCCCATCTGGTGAGGCCTGTGACGAGAGTGTTGTAGTTCTCGTCAGCCTCGGAGAGCATGTTGAAGTTGGGCGTGCCGTATCTGAGCTTGAGTTCTGTGTTGGTCATGCCGGAGAGGTCGGCGATGCTGTGACCGCGGAGCGCGAGCAGATCGTCCTGGACCTGACGCATGGACTCTGAGCCGGTCTCGGGGTCAAAGGGGAGTTCGTCAAACCTGACTTTCAGGTAAGGGACGTCCGAAGTGTCCTTTCTGAGGGTCATGTTGGCCTCGGATTCCTTCTCCCAGAAGGCCTTTGTCCTTTGTTCGGTTTTTCGGTCGGCTTTCTTGCGCTCGTAGAAGAACCACGCGCAGAACATGAGAAAGAGGATCAAAAAGATCGGCATAACAAAACTCCTTTTAGTACATTGAGGTAGATCGCAGGAGAAAACACCATGAACATGTACAGCAGAAAAACCAAAAGGATCATAACGGTCGTCATCGTTGCGGTGCTGGTGACAGTGCTGGTCGTATCGCTCATAGCGTCGATCGTCTGACATAGATATATTACTTTTATTAGCGGAGAAAGTCAACGAAGTGAACGGCCATGACCATAAAACAAGCCTTGTGATGCTTGGATACGCAGCCGTGAAGGGGAGCCTTTGTCTGATGGGCAGACCCGGGGCGTACGAGGGAAGATTTCGCGGGAATTACCTAGAGGAGGCAAAGAGCCTGCTCGAGGGCGATCTGGCAGACCTTAGAGAGTATCGCAGCCTTGAGGACAGCGAAGAAGACAGGATCTTTAAGGCGGGTCCCGGCGAGAGCGTCTTTGGACTGCTCTACAGGATATCCGAGGAACTGGATACCGGGCTTGAGGCCGACCTTTTTGCGATCCCCCTGAGGCAATGCGCCATAGAGCTGTGCGAGTGCGCGGATGTGAACCCTTATCTTGCAGACAGCGAGGGCACAGTGATCGCGGTCACCGCGGATGAGAGAGCCTTCAGGGAGGCAAACGGAGGCACGACGATAGGAAATCTGAGAGACGACAGACAGCGCTTTGTGAGAGCAGGCGGGAGGCAGAGCTTCCTTACGCCAAACGAGTGCAGTGACAGGTCGGAGCTTTAGATAAAAAGAATAACAGGAAGTGGAGTATGAGATGAGAGAGAAGATTTTGCGTGCGATCGAGAAAAACTCGAAAGTCTCGATCGACGAGCTTGCTATCATGCTCGGAGCCTCGAAGGAAGAGGTCGAGAGCTGCATGAAGGAGATGGAGGCTGAGGGCATCATTTGCGGATACCCCACGCTGATAGACTGGGACAAGGTCACGCCCGACAAGCTCACGGCGCTGATTGAGGTCAAGGTGACGCCTCAGCGCGGCGAAGGTTTTGACAAGATCGCGGAGAGGATATACAAGTTTGAGGAGGTCGAGTCGGTCTACCTGATGTCCGGCGGTTTCGATCTCACGGTGATCATAAGAGGCAGGAGTATGGTCGAGGTCGCAAGGTTCGTGTCGGAGAAGCTCGCGCCCATGGAGGCCATCCTCAGCACGGCGACGCATTTCGTTCTCAGAAGGTACAAGGAGAACGGTATCGTGATGAAGCAGGAGAGTACAGACGAAAGGATGATCATTTCACCATGAGAGACCCGCTCAACACAACTGTGAAAAACATCAAGCCCTCGGGGATCAGGAAGTTTTTCGATATAGCGAGCGAGATGAAGGACGTCATATCGCTCGGCGTCGGCGAGCCTGATTTCGATACCCCCTGGCACGTCAGGGAGGAGGGCATATATTCGCTCGAGAAGGGGCGCACGCACTACACGTCAAACTCTGGTTTAAAGGAGCTCAAGGTCGAGATATGCAATTACCTGAGCAGAAGGTTCAATCTGTATTACCACTTTGACCATGAGGTTTTGGTGACGGTGGGCGGGAGCGAGGCAATAGACCTTGCGATGCGCGCCATGCTCGACAGAGGCGATGAGGTACTGATCCCGCAGCCAAGCTACGTGTCCTACGGGCCCTGCGTCACGCTCGCGGGCGGAACGCCGGTGATCATAGAGCTCAAGGACGAGAACAAGTTCAAGCTGACGCCCGACCAGATCAGGGCAGCCTGCACGGACAAGACGAAAGTTCTCATACTCCCCTTCCCCAACAACCCCACCGGGGCGATCATGAGGAGGAAGGAGCTTGAGGAGATCGCGAAGGTCATCATAGAGAAGGACCTGTTCGTGGTCTCGGACGAGATCTATTCGGAGCTCACCTACGGCGGCGAGAAACACGTCTCCATAGCGGAGATCGAGGGCATGAGAGAGCGCACGATCATGATCAACGGCTTCTCGAAGTCCTACGCCATGACCGGATGGAGGCTCGGATACGCCTGCGGTCCCGAGGAGATCATAGGGCAAATGATCAAGATACACCAGTTCTGTATTATGTGCGCGCCCACGACCAGCCAGTACGCTGCGGTCGAGGCGATCAAGAGGAGCGACGACGACGTCGAGAGGATGTGCGAGGCTTACGACCAGCGCAGGCGCCTGCTGCTCTTTGAACTGAGACAGATGGGTATAGATTGTTTCGAGGCGGAGGGCGCGTTCTACGTGTTCCCCTGCATCAAGAAGTACGGTATGACGTCTGAGGAGTTCGCGACCAGGCTTCTCCAGGAAGAAAGGGTCGTTGTGGTTCCGGGCACAGCCTTCGGAGACTGCGGAGAAGGGTTCTTGAGGATCTCATACGCATCTTCGATGGATGCGATCAAGGAGGCCCTCGAGAGGATCAGACGTTTCGTCGAAAGCCACTGAAAAAAAGCATAAAAAGGAGTAAGAGCCATGATCAATGTTGAATACATTAACCCGATCCTTGCAGCATCGGTGAGCGTTATGAGAGATGCGTGCCACATAACGGCGACTATCGGAAAGCCCGCGCTCAAACCCGCGATCTTCGATGAGAACGCTTTCCTCATACTCATGGGTATAACAGGCGAGATGAAGGGCCAGGTCATCTTGAACTTCGGTTCCGATGCCGCGCTCGACATTGCGTCCCGCATGTGCATGATGCAGCTTCCCGAACTGAGCGATCTGGCACAGAGCGCCATCTGCGAGCTCTGCAACATGATACTCGGAAACGCGGCAACGCTCTTCTCCGTGAAGAACATCAACATAGACATCACGCCGCCCACCATATGTCAGGGAAACGTGGAATTCACGAACATCTACTCGGCCAACATACAGATACCGGTTTCGTACGAATCGGGTACAGTTGAGATAAACATAGCGATAAAGATGGATTGACCGGGCTATGTATGCATAAGGGCTCTCGCCGCGCCGGCTTTTGATCCGGAGGGTGGGAGCTTTTTGAACGCCGGGCGGCATTTGCCCGCAAATGATAAGAGAGACAGGAAACCTATATGAACATAGTGCTGCTTGAACCTGAGATACCCGCGAACACGGGCAACATAGGAAGGACCTGCGTTGCGACGGGGACGAGGCTTCATCTCATAAAACCTCTGGGCTTTTCACTCGACGAGAAGCATTTGAGGAGAGCAGGGATGGATTATTGGAAGGATCTTGACCTGACGCTCTACGAAAACTACGAAGACTTCCTCACAAGGAACCCGGGAGCGAAGATCTACTACGCGACCACGAAGGCGCGCAAGCTCTACACCGAGCCCCGGTATGAGGAGGACTGTTTTGTCATGTTCGGGAAGGAGAGCGCGGGGATACCCGAGGAGATTCTTGTGGAGAACGAGGAGACCTGCGTCAGGATCCCGATGATAGGGAACATAAGATCCCTCAACTTGGGCAACTCCGTGGCGATAGTGCTCTACGAGGCACTAAGGCAGCAGAGTTTCGCGGAGTTGAACCCGGCAGGCGACCTTCACAGGCTGAAGTGGAGCTCGTGAGAGGGGATCATTTGCGGAGACAGAAGAATAGGTATAGTCATGAAAGAAAGAACACTTAAGATACTCGAGTACGACAAGATATTGCAGAGACTCGAGGGGAGCGCTGCATCCGCGCTCGGCAAGAAGAAATGCAGAGAGCTTGAGCCCTCCTGCGATCTCGAGGAGATCAGAAAGAGGCAGCAGGAGACGGCTGATGCGCTCACAAGGGTATACAGGAAGGGCAGCCTGTCTTTTTCGGGCGTGCCCGACATAAGAGATTCGATCAAGAGGCTTGAGATCGAGTCGCCACTCTCGGCGACCGAGCTGCTCCGCATAAGCTCGGTGCTCACGGCGACGCTCAGAGTCAAGAACTACGGCAGGGGCGTGTCTGTGAGGGAGGAGAGCGACGAGGCCTACTCGGATTCGCTGACCGAGAAGTTTGAGCTGCTCGCGCCCATGTCGCAGAGCAACCAGGAGATACAGAGGTGCATCATAAGCGAGGAGGAGATAGCGGACGATGCGAGCCCCGGGCTTCGCAGCGTAAGGAGGCAGATAAGGATCACAAACGACAAGATCCACGAGCAGCTCGCGAAGATCATGACCTCGCAGAACAACAAGAGCATGCTGCAGGACCAGCCCGTCACGACGAGGGACGGGAGGTATTGCATACCCGTAAAGAGCGAGTACAAGAACCAGTTTCCGGGGATGGTCCACGACCAGTCCCAGACGGGATCGACGCTCTTCATAGAGCCCATGGCAGTCGTGAAGCTAAACAACGACCTGCGGGAGCTCGCCATAAAGGAGCAGGACGAGATCGCCAAGGTGCTCGCCGAGCTCTCATCCATGTTCTTCGGGCAGACGGGGGAGCTTCGGTTCAACATCGATACGCTGACGGAGCTCGACTTTATCTTTGCACGGGCGGAGCTTGCGAAGGACATGAAGGCAAATGCCCCTGAATTCAACGAGAGGGGCGAGATAGACATAAGAAAGGGACGCCATCCCCTGATAGACCCGAAGAAGGTTGTCCCGATAGACATAAGGCTTGGAGGGGACTTTGACCTGCTCGTGATAACAGGCCCCAACACCGGCGGAAAGACAGTGTCTCTAAAGACGGTCGGTCTGTTCACGCTCATGGGGCAGGCGGGGCTTCACATACCCGCGCTCGACGGCTCAAAACTTGCTGTCTTTGACAACGTGTTCGCTGACATCGGGGACGAGCAGAGCATCGAGCAGTCGCTCAGCACCTTCTCTTCGCACATGAAGAACACGGTTTCCATACTGGATGAGGCGGACGAGAAGTCGCTGGTGCTCTTTGATGAGCTCGGCGCGGGCACCGATCCCACGGAGGGTGCGGCGCTTGCGATGGCGGTGCTCACTTACCTCCACAACAGGGGTGTCCACTGCATGGCGACGACGCATTACGCGGAGCTTAAGGTCTTTGCACTCTCGACTCCCGGAGTTTTGAACGCGTGCTGTGAGTTCGATGTCGAGACACTCAGCCCCACCTACAGGCTGCTGATAGGCATACCCGGCAAGAGCAACGCATTTGCGATCTCCTCAAAGCTTGGGCTCTCGCAGGAAGTCATAGACATCGCGGAGAGCTTCATAGGCACCAGGGACAAGAGCTTCGAGGACCTCATGACAGAGCTCGAGAAGTCGAGGGTCGACTCGGAGAGAGACAGAGCGGAGGCTGCGGCTCTCCTCGAACAGGCAAAGGAGAAAGAGGCGAAGCTGAGCGAACGCCTTTCAAAGCAGGAGGCCGCAAGGGACAAGCTTCTTCGCGCCGCAAATGAGGAGGCTCGCGACATCATACAGAACGCGAAGGATTTCGCGGACGAGACCATAAGAAAGATCAACAAGCTCGGATCCTCGTCTTCGGGGAAGGAGCTTGAGCAGCAGAGGCAGCTCCTCAGGGAGAAGCTCGGCGAGACCAGCGCATCCCTGGCTCTCAAGAAGAAGGAGAAGTCCGGGAAGAAGGTGGAGGAGCTGAAGGTAGGTTCCGCTGTCCATGTGCTGACACTTGACCTCGACGGGAAGGTAGCGACCCTCCCGAACGCAAAGGGCGATCTCTACGTGCAGATGGGGGCATTGAGGACTCTGGTGAACTTAAGCGACATAGAGATGACCGAAGCCGCTCCCGATGAGGAGGAGAAGCAGGACGCGGGCTCCGGAAAGATCAGAATGTCCAAGAAGATGAGCGTGAGCACCGAGTGCAACGTGATCGGCATGAGGGTCGATGAGGCCTTGAACACGGTCGACAAGTACCTGGACGACGCTTATCTCTCACATCTTCCGAGGGTCACCATCATCCACGGAAGAGGGACGGGCGCGCTAAAGAACGCGATACATGATCATTTGAGGAAAACAAAGTATGTGAGCTCATACAGGCTCGGCGGCTTCGGAGAGGGAGACGGCGGGGCGACCATAGTGGATTTCAAGCAGTGAGACTCTGCCGGTGGCGAACACAGTGGGTTCCAAGCGAAGAGACTCTGCCGGTGGCGTAAGCAGGCGCGCCACCGGATGTAACAGCCTGCGGCAAGGTATTGACATGGCAAACAAACAGCGGATCATGATCGTCGACGACGACAACAACATAGCGGAGCTGATCTCGCTCTATCTGATCAAGGAGTGTTTCGACACTTTCATTGCAAATGACGGTGAGGAGGCCATAGCGAACTTCAGGACCTACGAGCCGAACCTCGTGCTGCTCGATCTGATGCTTCCGGGCATAGACGGGTACGAGGTCTGCAGGGAGATCAGGAAGATATCGTCCGTGCCCATCATCATGCTCTCCGCCAAGGGTGAGACATTTGACAAGGTGCTCGGGCTGGAGCTCGGGGCCGACGACTACATGATAAAGCCGTTTGACTCAAAGGAGCTCGTGGCAAGGGTGAAGGCGGTGCTCAGGAGAGCGGTGCCCCAGAGCGGGGAAGAGAAGCAGGGCGGGAAGCCCGAGGGAGACGAGCCGAAGGAGAAGGGCAAATACGTCTCCTACCCGGATCTCACCGTCAACCTGTCAAACTACTCCGTGACCTACATGGGAGAACATGTCGACATGCCTCCCAAGGAGCTTGAACTGCTGTATTTCCTCGCATCGAACCCGAACCAGGTGTTCACGCGCGAGCAGCTCCTCGACAGGATCTGGGGGTATGACTACGTGGGCGACACGAGGACAGTGGACGTCCACATAAAGAGGCTTCGCGAGAAGATCAGGGATCACGAGGACTGGAAGATAGGAACAGTGTGGGGAGTCGGGTACAAGTTCGACGCAAAGCGGGCTTAGGATCGTATGAGAAAGATCATTGTCAAACTGATACTGTGCTTCATAGTGTCGATCGTCGCGGTGTTCGTCATAATGAACTCCTTCGGCGTGTCGCTCCTGAAGGACGATATCACGGAGAAACTGAAGAACAGGATCCATGCGGAAGCGGAGCTTCTTGCAAATGAGTACGTCTCGAATTTCTTTGACTCGCAGGTCACAAGGGGCCAGATGTCGGATCATTTGAAGGTGATCGACAGGACGCTTGACGCGAGGATATGGGTGATCAACAGCAAGGGAGCCGTGCTCGCGGACACGAGGGCAGAGAACGGGCAGGGATCGATCAACGTGGAGGCGCTGGACCCGGGGTTCTTGAAGGGCACGTTTCACGAGAACCTCATGTACAAAGGTGTCTTCGACACGCCGATGATGTCCGCCACCGTTCCGCTCATGTATGATTTCTCCGTGAGAGGGTATGTCACGCTCCTCGTGCCCATGGACAGGGTGGACGAGGAAAGCCTGACATACATGAACTACATAAACATATGCATCCTCATCCTGGTGGCCGTGATGCTCGCGATCTACGTGGTGATCTACATCTTCACCGTCGTTCCGATCAGGAGGATCAGGAATGCCGCGATGGAGTACGCCAAGGGCAATTACGAGCACAAGCTGAAGGTCAGGACGCGCGACGAGTACGAGGACCTCGCGAACACCGTTCAGTACATGGTGGACGAGATCAAGAACACGGACGACAAGCAGAAGAAGTTCATCGCGAACATATCGCATGATTTCAGGTCGCCGCTCACTTCCATAAAAGGCTATGCGGAGGCGCTGAAGGACGGCACGATACCGCGGGAGGCCGAGGGGAAGTACCTTGACGTCATACTTTTTGAGACGGAGAGACTGACCAAGCTCACCTCCGATCTCCTGGAGCTGTCGAGCATGGACAGCAGGGAGACGAGACTTGATATCACGACATTTGACATAAACCAGATCATCAAGAGGACGGTTGAGACCTTCGAGGGTATATGCACCTCAAAGAGAGTCGTCCTGAGCCTTGAGTTTTCCTCGCCCGAGACGTACGTCGAGGCGGACATGGGCAAGATCCAGCAGGTGCTCTACAACCTGATAGACAACGCGATCAAGTTCAGCAACCAGGATTCGACCGTGAAGATCTCTACCGAGGAGAAGGGCGACAAGGCTCTGGTGAGCGTCAAGGACAACGGCGTGGGGATACCGAAGGACTCTGTAAAGAGGATCTTCGACCGCTTCTACAAGGGCGATTCGTCCAGAGGCAAGGATAAGAAGGGCACCGGGCTCGGGCTCGCGATCGTGAAGGAGATCATCAGCGTGCACGAGGAGAACATAACGGTCATAAGCACGGAGGGCGCCGGGACGGAATTCACCTTCTCGATCCCGCTGAGCTAGCGAGTGATAAGTTACACTTTGGAAACACAGTGTTCATATTTTTGGGGTATGATCAAAGAAGGCTGCCAAAGATGGCATAGTTGGGGGATATCACTTCGATGAAGAACAACAAACAGGACAAGGAAACTGAGTTAGAGTTTTCGTTCGTACAGGAAAAGGTTAAGTCAAAGACCCGCAGAAGAGTGCGCAAGATCCTCATAGGGACCGGGTGTACGCTCGTGTTCGCCGTGATCTTCGGATTTGTCGCAAGGCTCGTCTTTGTTAAATCAGAAGGTTTGGTAAACACTATACTTGGGATCACGCCTGCGCCCACGGAGCAGGTGAAGCGAGAGGAAGTAAAGCTCCCCACGGGGGCGGGGGCTCCCGTCTCGCCAACGCCCACTGTGACAGGTAAGGATGAGATCACTCCCACGCCTGCGGACACACCGACGCCTACGCCCACTGAAGAGCTGACTCCCTCGCCTACAGAGGAGCCCACACCTTCTCCCACGCCTGCGACAGGCGACGGTACGGGGGAAGACGGTCAGGACGGCACGGGAACCGGAGACGACGAGGGGGAGACGCTGACCTACAAGGACATGATGGGACAGATGGCTCAGGTCGTCGCGGACGTCTCAAAGTCCCTGCTCACGGTGACTGCCAGGACGACCGAGGTCAACTGGCTGGATGAGAGCATAGTGAAAGAGGAGAAGTTCTCGGGCGTAGTCATGGGAGACAACGGGGTCGAACTCCTGCTGCTCGCGAATCTCGACAAGGTCGTAAATGCCGATGAAATCTCAGTGCTACTGTCGTCGAATCTGTCTGTGGAGGCGATGCTCTACAACTCTGACAGCGAGTTCAACCTGGCGGTGCTCTCGATACCTCTCGAGGATATACCCGAGTACGCGAGGAACGAGACGGATCCCATAGAGTTCGGATCGTCGGTCGCGATCGCAGCGGGGACACCCGTGATCGCGCTCGGAAGTCCGAACGGACACAACGGTTCGGTCGGATACGGTTTTGTGACCACGATCGGCGATACTTCCTACGTCACGGACGGCAGGGTAGATCTGTTCTACACCGATATGACGAAGGTTGAGGGGAGCGACGGGATCATAGTCAACCTCGACGGACAGCTCGTCGGACTGATAAGCAACGGCATGGAGTCGGGTTTCAACATCGACTCGAGCATGGCGATAGGCATAAGCAGCGTGGAGAGGCTCATACTGAGGCTCTTAAACGGCGTTGACAGACCGTACATAGGGATCATGGCGGAGGACATACCCTCCGAAGATTTAAAGAGGCTCGACCTTGCAAACGGCATCTACGTGAGCAACGTGATCGACGGCTCTCCTGCGCAGAAGGCCGGGATCAAGAAGGGTGACGTCATAACCGACCTGCTGATCGGAGGTATGGACGAACCGTCCGTGATACGTTCCGTGAGCGGGTACATGGCGGCCATCGCTCCGCTT
>JAGDDC010000338.1 GCA_017958245.1 Lachnospiraceae bacterium | reverse complement strand
ATGGAAAAAAGGAGCGGGAAGACTCGCTGTGATAGTGCTCGCCGCGGTCCTGCTCGTGCAGACTGCGGGGTGCTCGACCATAATGAAGCTCTTCGGGGGCGATGAGGAAGAGAAGGAGCCCGAGATCGTCTTTGACAGCGACACGCTGTTCATAGTCGGCAGAAGCAAGGTGAGCCTCGCGGAGTGGTTCCTGTATATGCAGCCCGAGGCGGAGGAGATGCGAGCCCTCTACGGCACGGATATCTTCGATTACAGGCTGGAGAGCATTGACGAATCGATGTCGGAGGCCTTGAAAAAAGAGGTCCGCGACAACATAGTCTACATAAAGACGGTGTGCGGGCAGGCCGAGAATCTCGGGATCTCGCTCAACGAGGACGACATGATAGACGTAAACCTCTTAGTCGAGGATTATCTGCTGGCGCTCTCCGATATGCCGGCCCACGACAGGGAGCTTTTTGACAAGCTCGGCATCAACGAGGAGCTCATAAGAAAGACCTACGCGGACAACCAGCTCGCGACCAAGGTCTACGAGTACCTGACGCTCAACGTCGACACCTCGATCCCCGAGGATGACGTGAGGTTCATGATCCTTCAGTATGTGACGTTCCTCAAGTACAAGACGGACCAGGAAGGCGAGCATATAGAGCTGACAGAGGAGGAGCTTGAGGCGGTGAAGGCCGAGGCGGATGCAACTCTTGAAAAGACGCGCGGCGAAGCGGTTACGAAGCTCTCAGATCTGGGGGACGAGGTCAGTGTTTCCGAGCTCATCATAGACAAGAAGGGGCTTGAGGACAGCCTTGGCGAGAACATCGCAAATGAGGCATTTGCGCTGAAAAAAGGCCAGATAAGCCCCGTCATAGAGACCGAGGAGGCCTACTTCCTGCTCGACTGCATAAGCGAGTCGGACACGGAGATGACAAACGCCGCGAAGATCGCGATCATCGAGGAGAGGCAGGCGACAGTCTTCGACGAGTCCTACACCAAGTGGGAGGAGGAGACTCCCGTCTACACAAACGAGGCCCTGTGGGCCGAACTTGAAGTGTTGCAGTAAAAAAGACAGGATGTAACCGGCGGCCCGGGAACATCCTGTTGTTTTGTTTTATACAATGCCTGCGTTCGCTGCAAGAGCGGCGCAGGCTGTGATTTCAGCCCGGCTTATGCGTTGAACATGACCTTCTCGCTGTTGAAGGCCTTGGTGATGCCCGCTGTTATGATGATCGCAAGAACGAGTATGCCGCCCAGCGAAGCGAGGTAGTTAGCCGTCTGGAGCTCGCCGACCAAGAGGTCCTTGATCGCGAGAGCGTTGCCGTAGACGGGGATCGCATAGAAGCCCAGCGCCTTCTCGCCCTGTGTCGTGAACATGGTCATGATGCCCGCGAGTATGACTAAGATGTACATCGGCGAGACGTAGGTCTGTGCTTCTTTGGTGCTCTTTGCGAGTATCGAGACGAGTGAGATCAGCGCAACAAAGAGGTATATCAGCACTATCAGCATCAGCGCGAGCTCGATCACCTGAAGAGGTGAGAATGAGACGCCGCCACCCGCAGCACCTGCCAGCTGGCTGCCCATCAGAGGAAGCGCGAGCAGGAGTGAAGCTGCATACACGAGAGCTGAGAGAGATGCGATGATCGACAGCGACAGAAGCTTGCCTGCCACGATCTCCTGCCTCTTCACGGGGGTGAGCAGCATGCTCGCCATCGTTCCGCGCTCCTTCTCGCCCGCGATCGCATCAACCACGATGCTCATGGCACTTGCAAACAGGAGCATGACGAGGAGGTAGGGGAGTATCATCGAGAGGAACTGGCCCTTGGCCTTGGCCTCCTTCTGGATCAGCTCGCTCTTCACGTTCGAGACGGTGAGGGATTCGAGGTTGCCTATACGGTCCTCGAGGAGTCCTGTCTCATAGGAGTCGAGCACTGTCTTCACAAATGACCCATAGGCCGCCTGTGAGTAGTCCGCGGTGTTGTTGTAGTATATCGTGACGTCGGGGATGGGATCGCCCGGTTTTGAATATGCCTTGACTTTTGCAAGATAATCCTTGTCAAAGACTACGAGCAGATCGAAGGTTCCCTCGAGGATTCTGCCCTTGATGCCCTCGATCCCTGAGGTGTCGCTCTCATCCGTGTAGCTTGTGTCTGCGTCAAACCCTGAAGATGACAGGGCGCTGTCAAAGCCCTCGGGAGCGTTGACGATGCAGATCTGCGATAAGTGCGCATTGACATCGCTTTCCACGTTTGAGATCAGACTGCCCATTAGTCCGTAGATCGCAAACATCAACACGGCGGGCAGTATAAAAAGACTGAAGATCATCTTGCGGTCTTTGAAAACTCGTGTGAGTTCTTTCTTGATGATTTGTTTTGTTCCGTTCACTTTTTTCTCTTCCCTTCGTATGTGTTAAAAACCTGTCCGGCGACTAATGCCGCTGCAAGGATCACTCTTCCTTCGTGTTCTCTTTGTACAGGTCAAAAAACGCGTCCTCAAGATCCTGCGCGCCGGTCTGCGAGAGGATATCCTCAAGCGTTCCCTCTGTGATCATATGCCCTCCGATGATGATGCCGATCCTGTCGCAGAGCTTCTCTGCATCCGAGAGGATGTGAGTCGATATGATGACTGTCTTTCCTCTGTCTGCGAGAGTGCGAAGATAATCGGTCACCGCTCTTGCGGTGATGATGTCGAGGCCGTTGGTGGGCTCGTCGAAGATGACGACCTTGGGGTCGTGGACGAGGCTCACGGCGATAGCTGCCTTCTGTTTCATACCTGTAGAGAGATCCTCTATCTTCTTGTCCTCAAAATCGGTGATCCCAAAAGTCTCGAAGAGCTCCTTCCGCCTGGACTCGATCACTTCGTCGGAGAGCCCGTGGAGATGTCCGAAAAACTCAAACATGTACTTCGATGAGAAATGAGGATCGAGCTTGATCTCGTTGGTGAGGAAGCACAGAGCGTCCCTGACCTTGGAGCCTTCCTTCACAGTGTCAAAACCGCATACCTTGATATCGCCCTTTGTGGGGGAGAGCAGGGTAGCAACACATCTGAGGGTCGTGGTCTTGCCCGCTCCATTGGGGCCCAAGAGTCCGTAGATCTCACCGGGCTTCGCGACCAGCGATATGTTTTCTGCCGCAACCTTTGTGCGGTCCTTTGTCTTGAGCTCGGCCATCTTCTTGTTGCCGAGCTTGTAAATCTTGGTCAGATTGTTGACTTCGATCATAACTTTCTTCTCCTAAGCATTTGTTTATAGAACCTCCTGAGATTATAACAGAGATAGTGTGGACGCGCATTAAAAACAAATTAAAAAACGGGCATTCCTTGAATGCCCGCCTCCAAACGATAAGTGAATACAGGTTTTTTTTGGTCGTTACGGATTATCCTCCCACTGCCACAAAGAATAGTATTTGTTTGCAGAAAAGTGTACTATTTCTTTCTTCTCTCCTTTTGTTATGACGATCATGCTTCCGAGCTGTTCCTCCTCTGCTATAGTATAGCCATTTGCGGCTATATAGCCTTCGAAAGACTGCATAGGCTGCTCGGGTGAGGCAAGAACGACCTTGTTGGGACTCGGCTTTATTTCGACATATTCAATATTCCCGTTTGCAATCGAATCCAGCGCACTGATCACTTTTGGGAAGTTACACGTCCCAAACTTTACAGCACATATTATAGTACCCGCACATAGGATCAACAGGACCAGGGCAAGCACTGCAATCAAGACTATCATGCCTACATGTCGTTTTCTTTTCATGTTTCTGCCTCTTCTTTTTCTTTATGAAAAATGAAAGAACTTTAGACTGTCCTTCTGACATATACAACGTTTAGAACGCCGAGTCCAGCGCGTACTCCGGCAGGTATTCGTATTTTGTGAGATCCTTCTCCTTCAGTGAGTCGGTCTGGTTGTCATATATCTCGATATAGTTGTTTTCAAGCCCGTAGTAGTAGTTCTTCTTAAACAGTTCGATCTCTTTGTCGGTGATGACGTTGAAGATCCTGTCGTACTGGCTCCCGCCCGTCTTGCCTGTGAGCTTTGAGTTCTTCCAGCTGTAAGCGCTGATCCCGAAGCTTAAATTTACGAAGCGGTTGCTTGAGATCTTCATGCCTGACGTGCCGTTTAGTATGACGGCGTACACCTCGTCCTCGTAGTTTCCCGTGTTGCAGAAGTCGTTTCCCTCGATGACTGCCTTCTTCCAGTTCATGGCACGTATGCCGTAATCGCTCATGTTGAAGATCAGGTTGCCGGTGATCGTGATCCCTGTATGGACCTTGCCGCCCGAGTATCTGTGAGTACCGATCGCGCTCTCGAGATCCGAGAAGATGTTGTCCGATATGATGACGTTCTTTACCGGAGTGCAGTCAAAGCTCGACCAGTTCTGGGTGAAGCCGCCCGTTGTGGCATCGGGCGTGTCGATGTTTATGGCTTCCTTCTGCTTGCGGCTTGTGCCT
>JAGDDC010000337.1 GCA_017958245.1 Lachnospiraceae bacterium | reverse complement strand
GTCCTGACAGTTGAAGATCACGCTGCCCTCATCGGTATCGAGAAAAACGCCGATGATACGGAGCAGAGTCGTCTACCCGCAGCCCGAAGGCCCGAGCAGTGTGACAAACTCGTTCTCGTTGATGTCGAGGTTGATCCCCTTGAGCACGAGCTGCCCGTCAAACTCCTTGACTATGTTTTTGAACTCTATAAGTTTTTTCATATTCTTTCTCAGGGCCCGATGGTAAAGGGGTCGGACCGGTCTCCTTTCCGGTGTGGTGTTCTCTATGAGTGATTCATGCGTTTCCTGCCCCGGCGAACTTGCCTGCCCTCCTCTGTCCGTCTGTGACATGGGATGCTTTGTGAACCGGGGCCTGCAGGACCTGCCTTAATGACTCTTCAGGGACTCTACTGTCACTTGCAGGACCCTAGAAAAGCGGCGGGGTCGAAACCCACAGGATCTTCGCCGGCTTCTTGTTTTTGTTTTCTATGTAATGGAAATCCTTCCCTTTGAGATAGAAGGTCTCTCCCTTTTTTATAGTGTATTTCCTGTCACCGTGCATCAGGTTTACGCTTCCCTCGAGCACGATGCCGAACTCTTCTCCGCTGTGGGGCGCCACCTCGAAGGACTTCCCCCCGGCAGGTATCGTCATCCTGATGGGCTCCATCGCGTTCTTCTGGGCATTTGGCACGACCCACTCTATAGAGCACCCCTCACGCTCATCCTCGAAGATGTCTTCGTCGCGGAACACTATCTTCTCGGGCCTGTCCTCCTTGAAGAACTCGGCGAGCGAGCTCCCGAGCACCTCAAGTATGTCAGACAGAGTCGCGATGGACGGCGAAGTCAGATCCCTCTCAAGCTGCGAGAGGAAGCCCTTGGTGAGCTCACACCTTGAGGCGAGCTCCTCGAGGGTGAGGTCCTTCTGTATCCTCAACTGTCTGATCTTGTGTCCGATCTTCATCTTTTTCTCCGTTCTGCCCGGTGTACGGTCTTCGTCCCGCTCCCGATGCCGCCTTGTGCAAGGCCTTCGACCCGCTCACTTCACTGCCCGCGCAGGCTTTGCATATGACGGGTTTCAAGGCTGACTCCGCGCCCCGGCGGGCTCATTTGCGGTTTCGCTATACTAAACTTTTAGGTTCGTGTTACTAAACAAAGCAAGACTGATTATACATCATATTTCAAAAAATGCAATATGTTTTTAAAAGTTCTTTTGCTGTTCTTTCGACTGCATCACCCCGGTCCCGGAAAGTGTCAAAACTGCGACGAGTCGTCTTCACATTTGCGCAGTGTTATGATAACATCAAGAGAGATGAAGGCATGACCTGCATGCCCTCAACAGGCAAAGCCGGCTCGTGCTTCTCCTTTTATGGATCGAGCCATGCCCGGTTTTCACGCCACACCGAAAGAAAGGTGATATCATGGGAAGATTCGGTCTGCTTGGAGGGAGCCTGGGACACAGCTTCTCTCCGAGGATTCATGAGCTGCTCGCAGACTACGAATACCGTCTGTACGAGCGCACGGGGGACGAGCTGGCGGGCTTCTTCGAACGGGAAGGGCTTGACGGCGTGAACGTCACCATACCCTACAAAAAAGTGATCATAGACTACTGTGACGAGCTGTCGGATGCGGCGAGGCGGATCGGGAGCGTGAACACCGTAGTGAAGAAAAACGGCAAATTGAAAGGCTTCAACACTGACTACTCAGGCTTTCTCTACCTTCTCGAGAGGCACGGTATCGATGCGGCAGGCAAGCGCTGCCTGATACTCGGCAACGGAGGAGCTGTGCGCGCTGTCGCCATGGCGCTTTTGACTGCGGCGCAGCCGATATAACAGTGCTTTCAAGAAAGGCCCTGCCTGACGAAGTCCTTCGCACCGCGGGCGGCAAGGCTTCACGCCATGGTGCGGGAGAGATCTTTGCAATGGTCGATTCCTACGACAACCTCGCCCTCTACAAAGACACCGACATCCTTGTCAATACAACGCCCGTAGGCATGTACCCTACAAACGGCAAGGCTCCGGTCTCGCTTGACGGCTTCAAAAGCCTGTATGCGGTGATCGACATAGTCTACAACCCTTTGAAGACCGAGCTGCTTTTGGAGGCCGAGGACAGGACCTGTGGCCCCGCCCCCATCTCCGCAAATGGCCTTTCTATGCTCGTAGCGCAGGCAAGCTGTGCATCGCTCCTCTTCACAGGGCAGATAAACGAGGAGAAGGAATTCATTTCAAAAGGAGCTGCGAACAGAGCACTCCTCGAGAACATCATCAGACAGATCACATTTGAAAACTGCAACATCATCCTGATAGGAATGGCCGGATGCGGCAAATCGACGCTTGGAAAGATACTGGCGCAGGAACTCAACCGAGACCTCATAGATACCGATGCAGAGGTGGAGAAGCTTGCGGGCATGACTATACCGGAGCTCTTTGAAACAAAGGGTGAGCCTCATTTTCGGGAGCTCGAGACCTCCGTTCTCCGCATGGCCTGCTCGGCGGGCGGACGCGTGATCGCGACAGGAGGCGGTATCGTCGTAAAAGAAGAAAACTATCATCCGATGAGAGAAAACGGATTGATAGTTTTCATAGACAGACCTGCAGAGAGTCTCGCGACAGAAGGCCGCCCTCTGTCACTAAAGCATGGCGCCGCACAGCTCCTGAAGGAGCGCCTCCCCCTCTACACAATGCTCGCAGACATCATAACGGACGGCGACGCGGAAGATTTGCTAAAGAAGCTCCGTAAGCCCCCGGTTATATGACCAGTCTTCGATCAATCACAGTCAGAATACCCGACGATATGATCGGACTACGATAAATCGCGGTCAGAATAGCTCGCGACTTGATAAGGCTTCACATAATCAGAGCTTCACATAATCAGGATAGAAAGAGGAGGTAGTCATCCCACCCTTTGAAGCAGCCGTTTGACTGACTTCAGGGAGATCCTTCACGAACGTTTAACAGCGGATGAAAGAGTATCATTTGTACTCTCTCATCCGCTGTTTATATCATCATATGTTCTGTCTGAACGATGGTGAGGGGAAACACCCTCTTTCCCGTTGTTTACAACATACACAGGGCCCGCTCTGCATACCTTGCGGTCTCGCCCGCGCCTACATACTTCCGCAATCTCACACCGTCAGATCAAGACTTCCGCCTGCGGTCTCGCCCGCGCCTGCTCCTGCGAGCGCTGCCTTGTTGGCCTCGATCTGTTTGAAGATCAGTTCTCTGAGTTCCTCGATCGTAGAAGCCTTGAATGTGATGCTTCCCTTCTTGTCTGCAGGGTGAGCATCAGGTTTTCCTGCCTTCTCCGACGATTTTTCCTTCTCTGCGCGCGCCTGCCTTGCCTCGCGAGCCTCTTTTGCCTTCTCGGCACCCTCTCTCATACCTTTTATAAGGGCTTCGTTGTTGCGCATAGTCACAGAGTAGCTCAGGTTGCCCTCTCCGTCAACTATGATGCTCATCTTCTCTATGTCCTTGGCATCCTCGCCAAGTCCTTCGGTGATCTTCTCAAACTCTGTTCCGGCGTTTCCGAGCAGCTCCTCGAACCTTGCTGCCGCCTCAGAATCCTTCGCCATCTTCTCGAGAGTGTCGGGGTCTATCAGCGCCACGAAGCTCTTGCTCGTCCTGGTGTGCGCAATGATGTCGTCCGCCTCTTCATCATTTGCGAATCTTGCAACGGAGAACTCGATGTCTCCGTAGGTGCTCCGAAGCTTTGCCAGATACTCTTTTGCAGCATCCGAGAGTGATGCCTCGTCAAATGCCTCCGCCTTCGGGCCCTTTCCTATCCTCGCGCCTGCCACGTCGTCGGGCGTGCCGGGGATCTGTCCTGCCTTCTTGTCGTACTTTGCAGCCGGATCGCCAAAGAGATTGCCTGCTGCCTTTGTCTTGCTGTCTTTTCCCGCCTTGTTTACGGTGTTCTCTGCTCCCTTGAATCTGTCGATCCCGGGAAATCCTTTGTTTCCTATGTTTCCAATACTCATATCGCGCCTCCTTGCACTAAAAAGAATTCCGTTTCCCACACTTCTATATCGACATTTCCGGCCCTTTTCTTAACAGTGCGGTGCGTGATTGCATGTCTCGGCTGTTCCTGCTCAGGCCCGGCCGCATTCCTCAATCACACCTCCAGGTCATTCGGACAGTCACCTCAGAGTTCCTCTTATCCAACTATTCCAGCTCTGACCCGACTTCCACCCGCGTTTACAAGCCGTCCCGAAAGCTCCCATTGCTCCTCCTAACCGGCTGTTCCTGACCCGACTTCCACCCGCGTTTACAAGCCGTCCCGAAAGCTCCACAGATTTCCTCCTTGCCGACTGATCCTGATCCGGCCTCTGAGTCTTCTTACACAACATCTCTGAGCCTTGGTGCAGTCGGGACGTCCCCGATAAAATACGCATCGATCAGAGCTTCGATCTCGTCCGTTCCCAAAGGATTCGCAAGTGTCTCTTCGGTGATGATCAGGTCCCTGCCCGGGATTATGCCGTTTCTTGCCATGGACTTCATTTTGAAAACCGCCTGACGTGAGTAATCCCGATCATCCATCATCCCTCTGTGTTCCCAATACAGCACTCTTCGCGTTCTCACATCCAGGACAGAAAAATCCGGATAGATGACCGCTCCGTTCTGAAGCGTCAGCGGACACTCGTATTTGTAGGGAATTCCGCGCTTTGCCAGCGCATTTGCGATCGTTAGCTCCGACTTTGACCGCACGCGCTCCTTTCGGTCGGTCACGAAAACCGGCACCCCTTCGCCAATCTCTTTCCCCTTGAAAGGAATGCTCATCCACGCCCTTGCGTAGTCATCGTTCGAAACGTCGATGGGATTTGTATATTGTTTTACTTCAGCGAGGCTTTGTGAATAGATGTTTCGGATTCTTTCGGTGATCTTGTATGATTTCCTAAGATATGTCTCAAGACTCTTGATTTCAGTGTTTAGAAGCTTCAACGCTCTCTCGTCATATGATTTTTGAAGATATGCTTTGATGGTCGGTATCTCGGCCTTTGGAATGTACTCTCCGCTTTTGTCGGATTCTTCCTTTCGCAGATAATACTGCGCCTTCCCTTTTGCATTCACAACATGTATCTTGCCGGGCGGGGCTTTTGCGATCCGTGCCTCCATCTCCCCTTTGATCTCCTTCAGTTCACGGAATCTCCGCTCTGCTTCCTCATACATGGACGTGTGTCTGATCAGATTAGTTTTCTCTTTTCTCGTTGTAAATCCCTCCTCACATACAGTTTCATAGTTGCTTGTTAAATGGTTTCCTGTTTCATGCTTTCCTGCTTGCATGTTTCATGGCATCCTGTTTCATGCTTGCCTGTTTCATGGCATCCTGCTTCATGGTGTCCTGTTTCATGGTATCCGGTTTCATACTCTCCGGTCGAGTTTTGCCAAGCTTCATGGCATCCGGTTTCATACTTTCCGGTCGAGCTTTGCCAAGCCTCATGGCTTAAGGCCTTGTATTCTCCGGATATATTAACTTCCCCGACATCGCAAATGCACCTTTCCCCCCTTTCCTAATGCCCCTGTGGGGATGATATATCTCATGACATCGGGATTTGAGTTTTTTCAATTTCCGATGTCTTCAGGACCTCCTTTCCTGCTCCCATGACATCGGGATTTGAGTTTTTTCAATTTCCGATGTCTTCAGGACCTCATTTCCTGCTCCCATGACATCGGGATTTGAGTTTTTTTGATTTCCGATGTCTTTTTGGGGCCATTTCTTGCTCTCATGACATCGGGATTTGAGTTTTTTTGATTTCCGATGTC
>JAGDDC010000336.1 GCA_017958245.1 Lachnospiraceae bacterium | reverse complement strand
TCTCAGAAACTGAAAGCTTACCTTGAAGAGAACCCGGACAAGCATCTCTACAGGATGGGGATCGGGGACGTGACGCTGCCTCTGTGCGAGAGCGTTATAAAGGAGCTGCACGGAGCTGTGGACGACCAGGCATCGGCGGGGACGTTCCACGGATATATGCCCGAGTGCGGGGCGGATTTCCTGAGGGAGACCGTCAGACAGCATTACGAGGAGCGCGGAGTGAAGCTTGACAGGGAGGAAGTGTTCGTATCGAGCGGCGCAAGCGACGAGCTGGGGGACATTCTGGACCTTTTTGACAGGGACAACACGGTGCTCGTCATAGAACCCGCCTATCCCGCGTACGTGGACGCGAACATGATAGCGGGACGGAAGATCGTTCATTTGCCGAGTTCCGAGGCGGATGGCTTCGCACCGATGCCGCCTGAGGGGACCGAATGCGATCTCATATATCTGTGCTCGCCAAACAACCCCACGGGGGCCGTGTTTGACAGAGAGAAGCTCAGAGCATGGGTGGATTTTGCAAATGACAGAGGAGCAGTGATACTCTTCGACGCGGCCTACGAGGCCTTCATAGAGGACGACCTGCCCCACAGCATCTACGAGATCGAGGGCGCGAGAACGTGCGCGATAGAGATCTGCTCACTTTCAAAGACCGCGGGCTTTACGGGGACGAGGCTCGGGTACACAGTCATCCCGAAGGAACTTGAGGCTGACGGGATGAGTTTCAACAAGATGTGGGTCAGGAACCGCACGACAAAGACAAACGGCGTTTCCTACATCATCCAGAGAGGCGCGATGGGCGTCTTTTCTCCCGAGGGTCAGAGACAGATCAGGGAGAACATAGCAATCTACAAGAAGAACGCGCAGGTGCTCATGAAGGCGCTTGACGCGGTTGGGATCGCATATACCGGAGGAAAGAACGCTCCGTACATCTGGCTCAAATGCCCCGGCGGCATGACCGGATGGGAGTTCTTCGATCTCCTCCTTCACAGGATACAGGTCGTCGGTACGCCCGGCGACGGCTTCGGCGCCTGCGGCACGGGGTTTTTCAGGTTCTCGACTTTCGGGACCGCTGAGGATACCGAGAAGGCTGCCGAGCTCATAAAAGGCTTGCTACTTTAATTACATACACCCAAAAAGGAAAACACCTTCCGGCGTCATGTCGGGAGGTGTTTTTCTGTGTGAAGGGCATAGCTTTACGGCGCTGTATCGTCATCGGAGTCACTCCGGCCTCTGCCCCTGCCTCCGGGGAAGCTACCCCTGCCTTCGCCGTCGCCCCCGGGGAAATCTCCGGGAAACCCATCGGGGCGATCACCGTCGAAACCTTCAGGTGGATTCCCGGGGGGATCACCGGCGGAATCTCCTGAAAAACCTCCCCCGAAACCTCCTCCGAAACCTCCTGTCTGTCCGACGGTAGTGGAGGTTGAGCTGAGGGCCAGGTCCGACGTGTCTTCTCCGATACATACGGAGTATGTTTCTCCCTCTTTGAGCGCCGGAGAAGTAAAAGCGATCGAGGAGAAGCTGCAGACAGGCGTGTAGGAGAGGACCTCTTTGCCTTCGGGATCCAGAACCTTGAAGACGGTGCCTGCGGGATTCACATTGTCCGTGTTGAAGAGAACAGCGCATTGGGTTGAATCGGAGGAGAACGCCTCGGCCATGCTCGATCCGCCGCACGCCACGACCGTTCCGCCTGTTGCGATGAGTTTGCCGCCACTTTCCGAGCCGCAATCTAAGGCGCAGTTGCTGCCGTCGCCTTTGAGGCTTATGAACACCGTTCCGCCTTCAAGATATATGTCGCCGTTGGAGTCCAGCCCGTCCGCATCTTTCCCGGTCTCGTTGATGATCGTCACATTTCCTCCGCTTATGCGGATATAGTTTGAAGACGACTCCCCGAAGACTCTTTCTTCTGAATCTCCGCTTGCGGCGTTGAATCCGTCATCGCGAGAGAATACGGTTATATCTCCGCCCGCTACCGTGATCGCAGAGGCCTCGAGACCTTCATAGCAGTCATTTACAAGTATCGTGCCGCCCTCCGTATAGATTTCCCTGCCAGTGTGGATGGCATCATCTCCCGCAGTGATCGTCAGATCCGCCCCCGTGAACGAAAAATCGTCGTTTACGTGGATCCCGTCCGCAGGCGCAGTGATACTCACTCTCCCGCCTGTGATCGTGAGGGAATCATTTGCGTCGATCCCGTGTTTGTAGCTTGCCGTGATCGTGAGTTCCCCGCTGCCGTTGATCGTAAGGTCGTCATGCGCGTAGATCACGCCGCCTGTGTTGTCGGAGAGGGCGGAGTCCGAGTAGCTCTCGCCACTCGCAAATGAATTCTCTGTCCCTTCCGCGAGCGTCAGGAAGACCTTGTCTGCCTGCTTCACGATCAGACAGGCGTTGTCACTGCAGTTTACGTCTACGCCCTCGAGCCTGAGCCTCACCTTCGACGAATCATAGGCGTCCACGACTATGCTGCCGTCATTTATCGTGCCCGAGAGAACATACCACCCCGCGCCCGCGATCACAACGCCTCCGTCATAGGCGTATGCGCCGTTTCCCCTGATGCTTGCGCCATCTCCCGTGAGCTCGATATAGGTGGTGAAAGAGTTGTCGTCCCAGCTGCCTTCGAGGTCTGCCGATGTGAAGTGCCCTGACCCCGTGTAGCTCTCCGCGTCCTCATCTGCGACCACGGTGATGCCTAGCTTTTCACCGTTCATGAAGACCACCGTGAGCACAAGCGTCAGGACGATCACGAGGATACAGATCCTGTCGATGCTTTTGTGAGTACTCATACCGGCCTCCTTATCCCATATAGTCACCATTGTAGCTTACAAGCACAGCGTTTTTCACGCCCGGAAGGGCAGCGAGTTCATTTACAAAATCGGTGTTCTCATCGAGAAGCCTTATCTCGACGTTGAGTTCCACACTGCCTTCCCTCACTGTCTTGCTCTTTATGGAGCATTTTTTGGCGTGGCTGCCGAGAAATTCAAAAGCCTGTTTTTCGGAAGCGCTGTCCTCGCACGAGAGAACGCAGATGAAAGGGTTCGAGCTGCTCTTTCGGTTCGCGAACAGGAAGAGTATGAGTCCTATGACCGCGCTGCCGAAGACTGCCAGCGGGATCAGACCCGCCGCGAGCACGATGCCTGCGGCGATCGCCCAGAACAGGAAAGCGATGTCCATGGGCTCTTTGATGGCGGTCCTGAATCGAACGATCGAGAGCGCGCCGACCATACCGAGTGAGAGGACCACGTTGCTTGTGACAGCGAGTATGACGAGTGTTGTGATCATCGTGAGCGCTATGAGAGTCACTCCGAACGAGGAGGAATACATCACGCCTGCGTAGGTTTTCTTGTAGATAAAAAAGATGAACATGCCGACACCGAAGGCCAGCACCAGTGCGAGCACCATGTCGAGTATGCTCACGCTTGTCACGTTTTCCAAAAAGTTTGATTTAAAGATATCTGCAAATGTCATGATCTTTCTCCTTTTCTTTATGGCTTGATCTTCAAGCCTTGTTCTTTGTGGTCAAAATTCTCAGCCGTATATCCTGCACTGAGCGTATTTGGAAAATGCGCCCGCTCTCCGGTCAGGCACGCTCACCGCGGCGCTTATGGCTGATGGGAGGTATTCGTCCCATTTGACTTCGAGCAGGATCGTCGCATCGCCCGCGGGAACCGTCACGGCATCCGGGTTTAGGAGCTCCGTGCTGTCAAGCCCCGTGCGGATGTCATAGTCGAGTGTCACCCTCACGTTGCCCGGCCCGTATACATAAGGCTCTCTCGTGTAGTCGACGATCGTTCTGGGTCTCAGACCACGGTTTTTCATCTTGAAGCAGAGTTCGCGGATCAGGGGCCTGTCACATGAGATCATCCACTCTGTGTTCCCGTCTATGATCATCTGTGTCTCTTTGGCGGTGAGGTCCGCTGAGTATTTGGTGCCCAGGCCGTTCAGCTTGCTCTTCTTCTCAAGGTGAATGAGGGACGGGTCGTTGTTGTAGAGCCTTATGCGGAATTTCTCACGCCTGTTGACACCGTCGATCTTCTCTCTGAGCGCCCTGTCCTCCGGGTCATCAAAATACAGGCTGCGTATCAGGTATCTGCCGTCCTTTGCGTGCGGATCGGCCTTGGCAACTGCCTGCATCCGCGCCCGGATGACCAGCAGATCCGCAAAGTTTATGATGTGTTTCATCTCATGTCTGTAGTGTACTTCCATGCTTGACGCTTCCTTTCCACAGACAAGACCGCAACAGGAGCTTTTTGCCTGCAATGCATGTCTGTTTGGTTTCTATGCGTGAAGTATAACCTGCAGGGCTTAAAAAACCCTTAAACGGATGTGTATAATCTGTGTTTTTTGCCGAGGCGATGCATGCAGGCATCGGACAAAAAAACGGACATCGCTGTCCGCATGCAGCGATGTCCGCCTGATATGTTATATGTGGTTAGGATACAGCTTCAAAGCGCAGGGTAAAGACAGTTCCCTCTTCCCGGCTGCTTGTTACTTCTATTTCGCCTCCGAGTGTCTGAATGAGTTCTTTCAGGATCGGAAGTCCAAGGCCGTGTCCCGTTTTGACATCTCTTGCCTTGTCACCGCGGTAGAAGCGCTCGAAGATGTGATCCATGTCTTCAGGGGCGATCACCGAACCGTAGTTTGCGGCGGTCAGGACCGCACGCTTCCGCTCCTTTTTGAGAGTGAAGCGGACTCGCCCGCCATCGGGTTCGTATTTGAGCGCGTTCTCAAAGAGGCTGCCGCAGATCCGCTCGACATATTCGCGGGTTCCGGGTATGTTCACGTTCTCTTCGATATCGCAGTCCATCGTCACAGAGCGCTCAAAAGCGAGGGATTCGAGCTGAAGAGAGGCTTTCTGCGCGGCCTCTGACAGATTCACGGACGACATGACAAGCTTTTTCCCGGCGTTTTCAAGAGATGAGAGCGTGAGCATCTCGCCGATGAGCGACATCATGTTCTTTGCTGCCGTATCCGTGCTCTCAAACCACTGTTCTCTTTCGTCATCGGATAGACCGCGGTTGCTGCGCAGGATGCTGTTGTTTGCCAGGATGACGGTTATAGGCGTCTTTAAGTCGTGGGAAATGTTCGCGACAAAACGGCGCTCCTGCTCAATAGCGTCCTCCATGGGCTTTGCTGCGAGCTTTGCGAGGCGTATGCTTATGATGAGCACAAGCCCCATCGACACCGCAAAGACCAGAACGAGGGCCAGAGTGTTCTTTAGGATCCTCGAGGAGAGGAAGGACGAATCCTCGAGCGCGATCTTGCAATGACCGGGATTTTATTCCATATAAAAGTAATAACCGTAGTCGTCCAAGTAGCCGAAGGTTTCGTCCCTTGCAATGATCTCGCCG
>JAGDDC010000335.1 GCA_017958245.1 Lachnospiraceae bacterium | reverse complement strand
TCGGAGCCGAACCGAGTCCCGAAAACCTGTTCCAGATCTTGTTGTAAGTCTTGCCGGCTTCCCTTACAAAGCGGAGATTCAAGTTTCCTTCTTTGTTGAGCTCCTCGATCTTTTGCTCTATCAGTCCTACGGTCTCGTCGTCAATGAGCCTGTCCGTGTACGATCTCACCGAATGCCTGATCTCGATAGCTTCTTTTTCTGTCATCATGTTTTTCTCCTCCTTCCGGTCAGATTGTATACAATTTAATTTCCCCAAATGAATTATATCTCAAAAGAGTTGCCCCGTCAAGGGGCAACTCATCAATAGTTCTTCAGGCAATCCTTTATGTGTGCCTTGAATTCTTTGACTACATCCGCAGGTCCCACGAGCTTTACCTTCGGACCGAGGCCGAAGATCCATGCGTAGAACTGAAGGCTCACGTTGACATCGACCGAGAACGCACTGTGGTCCTTGTCCACCGGGCGGAAGCTTATGTCGTCCTGCCGACTCTCTTTTCTTCAGTGAGAGAGATCTGCATCATCTTGTCGATGCGGTAGCTCTTTATCATGTGCTGCCCTGGTATTTGCTCACAAACTGCTTCAGCTTGGAGATCAGATTGCGGGATTTGGTCTTGGTGATGAACTTCGAGGGCTGAATGGCATCTACGAGCAGCTTGACCTCTGCGAGCTCGAACTCCCTGCTGCCAACGTGATACAAGGTGTCGCGCCCGTGCTGTTCCTTGATGATCTCTATCCCGAAATCCTCCATGTCGAGGAAATCGTTGTAGATGCTCTTGCGCTCAGCGGTCACGTCGTATTTGGCAAGCTCATCAAGGATCTGCGGCATGGTGAGGCCGTGCTCATCATCGGTCAGCTCCTGCATGATCCTCATCAGATACAGAAACTTAAACTTCTGATTGGTCCCTCTCGGCATAAAGCGTCTCCTCTCCTTTCAGCTCCAAAAACTGCAGTCTCTCTTTCCCGTAGATCAAGTACCCCTCGAAGCCTCAAAGATCACTCCGGCGTAGCGGACTCACCCTCTGTGAGTATGAGCCCGTTTTCCGTGAGGGTGTAGGTCTTCGTACACACCTCACCGATATACTTTCTGTCATGGGAAATGCTGATCACAGCCCCCGGAAATGAAGCTATCATGTCTCTTATGACCGGTCCGGACAGGGGTGAGAAGTTCCTGGTCGGTTCGTCGAGGATCAGTACATTTGCGTCGGAGACACTCATCTTTAGGAGCAGCACCTTCGCCTTCTGTCCTCCCGACAGCTTGCCTATGGGGTGATCCATCTCGTCGGCGGTGTACTTAAGCGACCCAAGGTACGTCCTGATCCGCGTCCTCGCAGCCTTGTCCCCGGTCTCCTCAAGGAACTCCACGGGACTTAGGCCGGGGTCCAAGAGGTCTTCGTAGTTCTGGGGCATGTACTGCGCGCGCACATCATTTCTCGACAAGAGCTCTTTTGCCATGAGCCTAAGAAGCGTGGTCTTTCCTGCTCCGTTGGCCCCCACTATGCATATCCTCTCCGGTCCCCTGACAGTGAGATGTATGTCCCTTGCCAGGACTCTCGACCCGTCGGGCGTCAAAAGCTCGTCCAGATCGAAGTCCAGAACGGTCTTGCCGGCGGGCATCCTCGCGTCATCGGAGCCGAGCTTGAAGAAGATCGCCTCCTCCTGCTCGGGCATGTCGGTCATGTTTTCGTCTTCTCTCTCAAACCGCCTGCCCATCGCCTTGACCGTGTGCATCTTGTCCTTCAGGTTCCTGGCAGCCTGCATCTTGTCCGCGAGGTCCTTCCCCGCGCCGTTTATGGTCACCTGCGCGCGGTTGACGCTCTGTAGGATGCGCCTGTACTTTTCTTCCCTGAGCTTTTTTTCTCGCCTGTCGTTCAGGGCCTGCTGCCTCTGCCTTTCAAACGAAGACTCTCTCCTTCGGACATAGTTTTTGTAGCTGTCCCTCACGACGGTGTACCTGCTCTTTGTCTTCCGCATGATCTGTTCGATGTGAACGATCACATTTGCGGTGTTCTCGATCAGGGTCTCGTCGTGCGATATAAAGAGGACTATGTGCTTCCAGCCGTTGATGATCCACTCGAGCAGTTCAAGCGTATCTATGTCTATATCATTTGACGGTTCATCGAGGAGAAGGACCGTCGGCCCATCCGCGAGTATCCTCATGAGGCGGGCTTTGACCTTCTCGCCGCCCGAGAGGCTTTCCATCCGCTGTCCGCTGTAGAAAAACTCGGACGACACGCCAAACTTCGCCGCCATTTTAGACAGCTCCCCGGGGTTCATGCCGCAGAAGCCGTCGCTCTCCGAGAAAAACTCGTACACGGTCTTCTCCCGGTCTTCCTCGGGCAGCTCCTGTGCAAGATACCCGGTCACCTCACCGGGGGATATCCGCTCGCCCTCGCATTCACTGTAGGCTTCCGCCAGCTCGGGGTCGTGGATCCACTTCATGAGTGTTGATTTGCCGTTCCCCTCCTCGCCGATGATCACGGCTTTGTCGCCGTCGTTTAACGTCAGGCTGAAATCCTCGAGGATGACACGGAGATCCGCACGATGAGTGATAGTAAGATTCTTTATCTGTAACATGTTTTGTTCTTTTTATCCGGTTGAGCTCAGCCTATTCCCTTTACTTTGCTCCACGCGCCGTAAACGGTCTTGCCGCCGTATGTGACAAATGCTCTCACTCGCGCGAATTTAGCCTTTCCGCTCTGTAAACCGCTCTTTACCGCCTTGACCTCGGCAGCTCCCTTGACTGTCAGCTTCACAAGGTCGTTCTTGAATTTGTTGTCCGATGCTATCCATACCTGGTAGCCTGTGCCTGCAACCTTCTTGTAGGTGATGGTCGCGGTATCCTTTGCAAACTTAGCGCTGCTTATAGTAACCTTCTTGGGTTTCGTGGGAGTCTTTAATGTATCGCTGAAAAGTCCGACAAATACCTTGTCGACTACCGCGCGGACCTTGAAATCGTAGCCCGTTCCGGCCTTAAGCTTCTTGACCGTAAAGCTGTTGGTCTTCGAAGTTCCGAGGAGCTTGTTGTCGCCGCTGTATATCTCGTAGAACTCGGCGCCCGATACCTTCGACCATGTAAGAGCGATCGACGTTGTC
>JAGDDC010000334.1 GCA_017958245.1 Lachnospiraceae bacterium | reverse complement strand
GGATGTATTTGATTTTCCGACAAGTCCTGAGCTTGTGGATACCGCGGAAGCCGCGTGCAAGAAGGTCAATCCCGATATCAAGGTATTCAGAGGACGCATCGCGTCGGGCGATCAGTTCATCGCCGACAAAGAAACCAAGAACAATATAGTTAAATACTTCTCACCCATGTGCGTAGAGATGGAAGGTGCCGCAATGGCTCATGCCGCGTATGTTAACGGCATCAACTGCCTCATCATCAGGGCAATATCCGACAAGGCCGATGATTCGGCCGAGATGGATTATCCCACATGTGAGGCCAAGGCAGCGGTTCATTGCGCGAACATGGTACGTGAGATGATGAAACACATTTAAAGACGAGGGAAAGGTTATGCAGGTAAAAGAAAGCGAATTTATAAGATCAAACAAACCTCTTTTTAAGAAGCTTCTTGATGAACTCTTAAAAGAGTATGAGTATGTTTCGGTTCTTGCGACGGACGCGTCCGGCAAGAACTATTCGGTCTCCAAATCGGGGATCAATATCTCTTCGGATAACAGGATCACCGTACAGCGCGGATTTACTATCAAGGTTTATCATGACGGTTGTTACGCGGAGTATTCCTCAAACCTTATAAGCGAGGAACGGATACCCGAGATCATTTCTGCCATCGCTGAAAAACTTGTGACGTTTTCAGCTGACAGAGACAAGTCACATTACGAACTTCCCGATGACGAACCGATCGAATTTTCCAAGAGTACGGAATATGAGATCGATCCCGAAGAACTGGGCGATGAAGCCATAGTTAAAAACTTAAAGGATATACATGAGGACGGTCTTTCAAGAGACGAAAGAGTTCTTGACTGCTATACGGCATTTGTATATCAGAAATATTCAAAACTCTTCTTATCACGTAACCGTGACATGGTGCAGAACGTGATGTGGTGTGTAGGATATTCGGTGATCATGGCTTTAAAGGGCGAAGAGGTCAAGGAATCTTACAGACCGGTTTCGATACTCGGCGGTGCCGAAGTCTTTGACAAGATGAAGGGAGCGCTTGACAGCGCGGTCAAAGAAGCCATAGATCTTGTAGGAAGCGAAGCTCTGACACCGGGAACCTATGAATGCATATGCTCGCCTGAGACTACCGGCATGATAGTTCACGAGGCATTCGGTCATGGTGTTGAAATGGATATGTTTGTAAAGGACCGCGCGCTTGCCAAGAATTATATCAGCGAATATGTAGCGTCGCCTCTTATCACCATGCATGACGGCAACTGTGTGGACGATACGGCAACATATTTCTTTGACGATGAGGGTACGCTTGCCGAGGATACGATCATCATTGAAAAGGGTATCCTTAAAGCCGGCATAAGCGATCTTCAGTCCGCCAAGGCACTCGGTACCAAACCGACAGGAAACGGAAGACGCCAGGATTATTCACGTAAAGCATATACCAGAATGACCAATACATACTTTGAAGCGGGCACGGATAAACTTGAGGACATGATCGCTTCGGTTAAGGACGGTCTCTTCCTTGAAAGCCCTTCATCGGGTATGGAAGATCCCAAGAACTGGGGTATACAGTGTATGGTCAATGTTGCCAGGGAGATAAAGGACGGAAAACTTACGGGAAAGGTTTATTCACCGATCATATTAACGGGTTACGTTCCCGACCTTTTAAAGTCCATTACGATGGTATCTGACAGCCTTGAGACGTGCGGTTCGGGATTCTGCGGCAAGGGTTACAAAGAGTGGGTCAAGGTATCGGACGGCGGCCCGTACATCAAGGCGAAGATCAGACTCGGTTGATCCGTGGTTAACCCGATACATCAGAAAAGAAAAGAGGTCAAAATGAAAGATAAGATAAAGAAGATCCTCGGAACGCTTGGCATCGACAAGTACATCATCGAGGACAACAAAAAAGAGAGCGTCGAACTCTTCTTCATCAGGAAGAGACTCGATATGCGAAGGATGACGGACATCCGCGAGATCAACGTGACCGTCTTCAAGGATTTTGAGGAAACAAAAGATGGTGAGACAAGGAAGTTCCGCGGCTCATCCAAATGTGTGCTCTACCCGTCGATGACGGATGATGAGATCAAAAAGTCGCTTTCGGATGCATATCTGGCAGCAGGTTTTGTAAAGAACGAGTTCTACGAGATGCCCGCGGGAGAGAAGAATGGGCATACGGACGTAGCGAGCAACATAGCGGACAAGGGCCTCGAGGAGGCAGCAGGTATAGTCGCAGCGGCCTTATTTGCGGAGGATACGAGAAGCGATGTGTTCCTTAACACCGTGGAGCTTTTTGTCTTCAGGACGGACAGGAGCATCACAAGCTCTTTCGGCGCGGACGTGGGCTACACCAAATGGAATATCGAAGGCGAGTTCGTGGCACAGGCCAAGGAGCCGCAGGACGTCGAGACCTACAGGGGCTTTGAGTACGACGACATCGACGAGGAGGCCATAAGGGCCAACGTGAGAAGGACTTTCGAGATGACGAAGGCGCGCGCCCAAGCGGAGAAGTCGCCTGAGAACGGCACATGCGACGTGATCATCTCGGGACAGGACTTGAGGGAACTCCTGGAGTTCTTCCTGGAGCGTGCAAATGCGGGCGCTATCTACCCGAAGTACTCCGACTACAAGATCGGCACGAAAGCGCAGGGCGAGAACATCGAAGGCGATGCGCTCACCATAGATCTTTCTTCGACCGTTCCCTACAACTCGGAGGGCATCAGCATCAAGGACAGAAGACTGCTTGAGAAGGGCGAAGTCAAGTCGATCGTCGGCAACTCGAGGTTCTGTTACTATCTTGGTGTTGAACCCACAGGCATGTACGATACCCTCAAGGTTGAGAAGGGCAAGGTAAGCCTCGAAGAGATGAAGAAGAAGGAGTGCCTGCACTGCGTAAACTTCTCCGGACTTGAGGTGGATTATATGACCGGCGACTTCGGAAGCGAAGTAAGACTCGGATTTCTGTGCAAGGACGGCAAAGAGACTCCGGTGACGCATTTCTCCATCAGCGGCAACCTGTATGACGTGGTCGGAAAGCTCACGCTGTCATCTGACGGGTTCAGGGAATCGGGATATGACGGGCCTTTTGCAGTCAGGATACCCGGCCTTTCCGTGGCAGGGGAGTAAAAAAGTAAGATCAAGGGGTATGCTGGGCATACCCCGGTTTGAGTGTATGAGTTTAGATATGATCGGAGGCAGATATGGAAACCTATTTTCTTGATGCTCTGTCGGACGAGGAACGCGACATAGTCAAATACATCCCGACAGTGAACGGACTCATGAAATTCATCGAGAGGTACGGCGACAGGCCGGCGCTCTCGACGCTCGAGAGGGGGCTCACCTACGAAGAGCTCCTGAAGGAAGTGGCGCGGAAGCGCGCAATGCTTGATGAAAAGAACATAAAGAAGGGCGGCCACGTGGCTATCTTTGACAAGACTACGATCGAGGCCATAGTACTCTTTCTCGCGGTCACGACCTCTGGAAGAGTGGCGGTGAACCTTCCCTCGGCGCTCACGCCCGAGATGCTCGCGGGCATCACCATGAAGTTTGACATCGACGCGCTGTTTGTGAGGGACGAGTTCAAGGAAAGGACAGTGACCGTCAGGATCCCCGTGTACTCCACCACCGAGACCTCCGCAAATGAGGCCCCTGCGGACGAGAACACAGAGAAGAAGTCGACGGCGGCGATCTTTTTTACAGGCGGCACGACCGGAGCGCCCAAGGGCGTCATCCTCTCGCACGGGGCATTGATGCGCGGAAGCTTCAACGGAGCTTTGATGCGCGGCGGGATCTTCTATCAGAGGTATTATCTTCTCCTGCCTTTATCCCACGTGTTCGGCATGATCAGGAGCTGCCTGTCCTGTCTGTACACGGGTTCACAGGTATACACGTGTGAGAACATGCAGGCGATCTTCAAGGAGATCGGAGTGATCCGTCCCACCGTCCTGATCCTCGTGCCCGGACTGTGCGAGCTGCTGCTCGGCATGGCAAAGGCCAGGGGCAAGGAGGTGCTCGGAGGAGAGCTCCACACCATCATCAGCGGTGCTGCACCTGTTCCCCCGAGGCTCATGGCGGCATTCAAGGAGTTTAACATAAAACTCCTCGCTGGCTACGGGCTCACAGAGAGCGCGAACTTCGTCTGCGGAAACATGGATACGGACGTCAAGCCCGACTCTGTCGGCAAACTCTATCCCGAGCAGGAGATCAGGTTCGTGGACGAGGAGATCCAGCTGAAGGGCGATCATCTCTTCGACGGGTATTACAAGGATCCCGAGGCTACGAAGGAGGCCTTCACCGAGGACGGGTGGTTTAAGACCGGCGATCTCGGCAGGATGGACGACGAAGGCTTCATCTACATAACAGGAAGGATCAAGAACCTCATCATACTCTCAAACGGCGAGAACGTGTCGCCCGAGGCTGTCGAGGAAGTCTTCTACCGCGATCCGCTCGTGAAGGACTGCCTTGTGAGCGAGACCGAGGTCGAGGGGGCTCCGTGCATAGGCATAGAGATACTTCCCTACGCTCCCCTGGTTGAGGGTCTGAGCCCGGAGGAGGTATACGAGAAGGTGCGCAGCATGGTGAAGCGCGTCAACGAGAACCTTCCGAGCTACATGCAGGTTGCGACCTTCAAGGTCCGCGATACGGATTTTGAGCGCACTCCCAGCATGAAGATCGCGAGAACGATCAAGAAATAATTCATTTGCAGATAAAAGGGTAAGGTAAGAAAGATGTTAGAGAGACTTAAAAAGGTGTTTTTGAGCGTCAAGCCGGGCGCGGATGTGTCGCATGTTGACGAGAGCACGAACCTGAAGCTCGATCTCGGGCTTGACTCGATGGCGCTGCTCATGCTTGCCTTCAACGTCGAGGAGGAGTTCGGAGT
>JAGDDC010000333.1 GCA_017958245.1 Lachnospiraceae bacterium | reverse complement strand
GCATCAGCTCTATGAAGCGGACGTCAACGGGGTATCTCCTCGTGAGGTCCGCGATGTCTGCGATCTCGTCGTCGTTGAAACCGCCTATGAGCACGGTGTTTATCTTGACGCGCTTGAAACCTGAGTCCACGGCCGCTCTGAGGCCTTCCAAGGCGTCGTCTAACCGGCCTGTTCTCGTTATGTAGGCTTACTTTTCGGGGTTGAGCGTGTCGAGGCTTATGGTTATGCGGCTCACGCCCGCTGCGAGCAGACCGGGCGCGAGTTCCTTTAAGCGCGTGGCGTTGCTGGTCAGGCAGACCTCGTCTATGCCCTCTACATGTGCAGCCCTCTCACAGAGGCTTACTATGTTCTTTTTTACGAGGGGTTCGCCGCCCGTGATCCTCAGCTTGCTGATGCCGCACTGCGCCGCGGCCTCGACCGCCGTGATCATCTCGTCCTCGGTGAGCATTTCCCCGGGATCTTTCCTGCATATCCCGTCAGCGGGCATGCAATACCTGCAGCGCAGGTTGCAGTCCTCGGTGACCGAGAGCCTGAGATAGGTTATGTCTCTCTCAAAATGATCTTTCATGTCAGTACCTTCCGAAGGTGCAATTCGGGAAATGACAGGCTTTGCACATCTGGCAGAGCCCTCCGTCCCCGAGTCTTACAAGGTCGTCCTTTGTGAAGCGCTCCCCCGCAAAGACCGCCGGCAGCAAAACGTCAAAGAGAGTGGTGGGGAGGCTGATCGCAGCTCCCGGGACGCCGAGCAGCGGCACGTCTCCAAGATAGGCAACGAGAGTCATGTTGCCGGGCTGTGAGGGCACGCCGTGGCTTATCACGTCGGCTCCGAGCTTCCTTATGGCAGCAGGCGTCACATCATCGGGGTCTACGGACATCCCGCCCGAGAAGATGAGGAGGTCGGCTCCGTTGCCAAGGAGCTCTCTTGCCGCAGCCACTATCATGTCTATGTTGTCATCGCAGATCTTCACGCCGATCACTTCGCAGGGGTAGGCCGAGAGCTTTCTTCTCGCGACCGGCTCGAACTTGTCCTTTATCCTGCCCGAGTAAACCTCGGAACCCGTTATGATCACGCCTGCCTTGAGGCTCCTGTAGGGCTTTATATCGAGGAGTTTCCGGTCCCTGCACATGTCCTCTGCGCGTTATATGTTCTCCTTCTTCGTGACGAGAGGCACGATCCTCATGGATGCAAGCCTTGCGCCGGGGGTTACGGGATAGTGGTCGGGGAGAGTCGATATAGTGACATCCGGTATGCTGTTTATCTGCGCGAGGAGCCCGGTGTCCACCCTGAACATCCCCTCCGTGTCGGCGATCAGCAGGACCTTTCCTTCGGATGGACCTTCGTAATGTGCTCCCTCGACGGGAGCCATCGCAGCCATCCTCAGAGCGCAATCCTCCTCGTGGAGCTCGCCCGCGTTCTCCTCCCAGATAAAGACGGTCTTCTTGCCGATGTTCAGGAGCTCCTCTATGTCGTCTTCGGTTATCACGTGACCTCTTTTGAAGGCGGGTCCCTTGAACCCGTCGACCATCTTTGTTATGTCGTGGCACAGTGTCATGCCGACTGCTTTTTCAACTTCGATCTTTTTCACTTTTGTACCTCGCGTCATCGATGCAAGCTTGAAAGAATCACTATCAAACTTGTCTCTATGCTGTAAGCAAATTCTTTTTGCAGGGTCTTTTCGGGCCTGTCATGCAAGCGGTATGACGGCCTCCGGGGGTATGTATATCATCGCTTTGTCCTTTAAGCTTAAAGCCTCGTCTTTTCCCACACTGACTGCGATCAGGTCCGCCGCGTCCGCGGAAGGCTTGAGCAGGAGAGTGCAGCTTGAGGGGTTCTCGATGACTCTCTTCAGTTCGCACTCGAAGGTGTTCTCCCCTTGCGCGCTGTCCTGTACGACTTTCATATCCTTAGTCCTGAACCCTACGTGGGTGAAAGTGCCTTCCTTCCCGTCTCCCCTTGCAAATGATGCTTCAAGGCCTATCCCCAGGCTTGGAAGCCTAAGCCTCCCGTCACTTTCGGGACATGTGGGAAAGATGTTTTCAAAACCCACGAGTTTTGCGGCATTCACCGTCTTTGGAGCCTCAAAGACCTCGTTCCTCGGGCCTTCCATGTCTATTGCGCCGTCGTCCAAGAGCGCTATGCGGGAGGAGAGCCTGAATGCTTCGCCTCTGTCGTGGGAGGCCAGGATCGCGGGCTTCCCAAGGCGCTCGATCACGTCCGCAACTTCCGCCTCCAGAGAAGACCGCAGATAACTGTCAAGCGAGGAAAAAGGCTCGTCGAGCAGCAGGGCCTCGGGGCTGCTCGCCAGTATGCGCGCGAGCGCAGTCCGTTGTCTCTCTCCGCCCGAGAGCTCGTGGGGCTTCCTGTCCTCCAGCCCCTCAAGCCTCATGGCTGAGATCATGTCGTCTGTGACGGTGTCGCGCCTGCTTTTGTCCGGCACGACGCAGGATATGTTCTTTCTGACCGTCATGTTCGGAAAGAGCGCGAACTCCTGGAAGAGATAGGCGACCTTCCTCTTTCTCGGCGGCAGGTCGATGTGCCTGTCGCTGTCAAAGAGAACGCGCCCGTCGAGCTCTATGTGCCCGAAGTCTGGTCTTTCTATGCCCGCGATGCACTTTAGCGTCATGCTCTTGCCACTGCCCGATGCGCCGAGAAGAGCGAGCACGCCTCCACCCGTCTCAAAGCTCACTTTCAGGTGAAAACCCCCCATCTTTTTTTCTATGTCAACTGACAGGCTCATGTACTTCCTCCTGAAAAGTGTGTTTACGCCCTGCGGGCGCCGGCCCTGAACCTTCTCTGCTCGAGCAGGTTGACCGCAAAGAGGACCACCGCGGATATCGCGATGTTTACGAGGACCCATTTGAAGGCCAGAGAGTCGTTGTTCGTCCTCCACAGCTGGTAGACCGTTGTGGAGATCGTGGCTGTCCTGCCGGGCGTGTAGCCCGCGACCATGTTCGTCGCGCCGTATTCTCCGAGTGCCCTTGCAAATGAGAGCACCACCCCGGCTATCATCCCCTGCCTGCAGGCGGGCATCCTGATGCGCCAGAAGATGTAGGAGTTCCTAAGCCCCAGGGTGCTTGCAGAGTAGGCGAGAGTCTCGTCAAAGGTCTCAAAAGCTCCTCTCGCCGTCCTGTACATGAGCGGGAAGACCACGATGGTCGTAGCGATGATCGCGGATTGCCAGTTCATGGTGAGCTTCACGTCGAAGACGGAGAGAAACCATGCCCCGATCGCGTGCTTCGGCCCGAGGAGGCGCAGTATGAGATAGCATACGACGGTGGGCGGAAGCACGAGCGGGAGAGTGAGTATGACGTCGAGGACGGCTTTGACGGCCTTCGGCGCCTTTGCTATATAGTATGCGAATAAGATCCCTGCGAAAAAAACGATGACAGCGCTGATCAGCGCTATCCGCAGAGAGTTTAAAAGCGGAAACCAGTCCATATATACCTCATTTGCAAGGAAGTAAAGATCGGGCGAGGGGCGAAAAGCTCCCTACCCGAGCGGTGTGAACCCCACTGCACTGAAGACCTCGCGCGCCTTGTCGGAGGTGCGCAAAAACTCAAGGAAAGCTGCGGCTTTGTCACTGTGAGCGGAGTTCTTGAGGACTGCGGCGGGATAGATCACGCGCCCGCACATCTCCTCGGTCGCGGAGTCTACTACTTTCAGACCTGCCGAAAAAGCGTCCGTCGCATAGATTATACCACAATCGACTGCCGCTTCGCCAACCTGTGTGGTGACTTCTTTGACGTTCGACCCGTAGGTTATGCATCCGGCCTTTGCGAGCGCCTCCTCGTCGAGCCCGAAGTGGGAGAGGATCTTTGCGGTGTACTGGCCCACGGGGACGTCCGAGTTGCCCATGGCAAGGAGTATGTCCTGCGCTTTGAGGTGAGATACAAGGTCGTCGTAGGAGGTGAGCGCCTTCGGGTTGCCTTCGGGGACAGCGAGCACGACTTTGTTCTCAAGAAGATCCGTACGTGTTGCGCTGTCGACAAGATCGAGGCCATCGGGGTTTGCCTCGGCATCCTTCGTGGCATCAAGCGCGTTCATTTGCTTGGGAGCCGCCGATATGAAGAGATCACAGTCCGCACCCTCCTGTATCTGGGTCTTGAGGGTGCCCGACGAGTCGAAGTTGAAGGTGAGGGTGACGTCCGGGTCGACCTTCGCGTACTCGTCAGCGATCTCTGTCAGAGTCTCCGTAAGAGACGCTGCTGCGAAGACTATGAGCTCGGTCTTTGAGCCTGATGAGTCCTTCTTCTCATTTGCCGCACCGCCCCCGGCGCAGCCCGCAAACAATGCTGCTACAAACAAGATCACTGCGATCGTAAAAACCTTACGATCATTTCTTTTCTTACCTTTCATGTCTTTTCTCCTTCTACTTTAATTACCGGGAGTTATGTTTTCGAAAACATAACGCCCTTAAAACAAAACGCATCCTCGCGGGCTGCGCCTTGTCTCTTACACCCGTAGTTCCGCCAGGCCCGGTGCCGGCGCGGCTTGTTTTATTATATCAAGAACTGTATCATTTGGTTGCTTCTACGACTGATCTTGCAAGCCCTGCGATACCCTGTATCTCGGAGGGGATGATGATCTTCGTCGCCTGCCCGTCCGCAGCTTTCGCAAATGCCTCGAGGCTTCGAAGCTTGATGACCTGCTCCGAGGGAGTCGCCTCGTTTAAGAAACGGATACCGTCTGCGTTTGCCTTGTGAACCTTGAGGATAGCCTCTGCCTGACCTTCCGCCTCGCGGATGGTGGCCTCCTTCTTCGCCTCTGCGCGGAGGATCGCGGCTTCCTTCTCGGCCTCGGCCTCGAGGATCGCCGACTCCTTCTTTCCTTCCGCTACGAGGATGGTTGACTTCTTCTCGCCCTCTGCTTTAAGGATTGCTTCACGGCGCTCGCGCTCTGCCTTCATCTGCTTCTCCATCGCGTCCTGGATGGCTGCGGGAGGCATGATGTTCTTGAGCTCAACGCGGTTTACCTTGATACCCCAGGGGTCTGTCGCAACGTCAAGGAGCGAGCGCATCTTGGCGTTGATCGTCTCGCGGCTCGTGAGAGTCTGGTCGAGCTCGAGCTCACCGATGATGTTTCTCAGCGTCGTAGCGGTGAGGTTCTCGATCGCCATCATGGGGTTCTCGACGCCGTATGCGTAGAGCTTGGGATCTGTTATCTGAAAGAACACGACCGTGTCTATGCGCATCGTGACGTTATCCTTGGTGATAACGGGCTGGGGCGGGAAGTCGGCCACCTGCTCTTTCAAAAGGACGCGTCTTGCAACCCTGTCTATGAAGGGCACCTTGAAATGAAGCCCGACACCCCAGGTCCCGCGGTATCCACCTAGACGCTCGATGACGTAGCCGTATGCCTGAGGCACGATCCTGATGTTTGATACCAATATGGCAAGAACTACAACTATGATCGCTATAGCTATGATATATCCTTCCATGTCTTCTCCCTTCTGATTCTGACCGGAGACCAAAGCTATTCGCCCGGGTCAGGGGTCTCTTAATGTGTTTACTGCCATCCCCCCGGTCCGGCATGTGTGGGTGACAGTATTTTACCTCACCGGGTGAATGCCGGGCGAACGGTCAGGACTGCTGTACACGCTCGACTATCAGCTTCACGCCCTCTATACTCAGTACGTTCACCTGCGCGCCCGCTTCGATCAGGTCGCTCTCTGAGGCCGCTCTTGCGGTCCATTCCTTGCCGTCAACGAAAACCGCACCTTTTTCGTCCGTGTTGCTGATCGCCTCAGTGACCTTCGCATGCTTCCCTATCAGAGAATCAACGTTTGTCTTCGTTCGTCTGCCGTTTAGGTACTTCACCGCGATGGGGCGGGTGAATACGAGCAGCAGGGCGGACACGATCACGAAAGCTATGATCTGCGCCGGAAGACTGACACCGCAGGATGCGAGCACAAGCGCTATGAGCGCACCTGCTGCAAACCATACGGTCGTGAGGCCTACCGTGAAGAGCTCGATGAGGAGCAGGACTATGAACAATCCCAGCCAGATATAAGTTTCCAAAACTTATCACCTCCCGTAAGAAACTGCCCGATGAGAGAACCTCCGGATCGAGGCTCAGAGTTTGTAGAGCTTTGAGGCTTTCTTTTTGATCGCCGCAAATGATGCGTCGCTGATGTCGTGCTCCATCTTGCAGGCGTCCTCAGAGGCCGTCTTCTCGTCGACTCCGAGGCTCACGAGTATCTGCGTTAGGACTTTGTGTCTCTCATAGATCTTGGATGCGATCTCATGTCCCGCGTCCGTGAGGCTTAAGAAGCCTTCGGGGCTCACGGTTATGAACCCGCCCTCCTTGAGCAGCTTGACCGCACGGCTTACGCTGGGCTTTGAAAACCCCATATAATCGCCGACATCGATCGATCTGACCACCGGACTCTGCTCCGACAGTATCAATATGGTCTCGAGATACATTTCTCCGGATTCCTGCATAGGCAGCTACCTCCGTTTGCTTTTTCTTTCTCTGATAGTTAGGATAACACAACCGGGCACGTCTTTCAAGATTTTGTCGGATATGGTATAGTGTAATCGGAGAGTTATAAAAGCCTGCGGAAAGGAAGTGATCACATGTTCAGAGAATTGGCGAGAAAGAAGCAAATGATACCCGAGGAGGAGTGCATCGAGATCCTGAAGAAGGAGCCGCGTGGGGTGCTGTCGGTGCTCGGGGACGAGGACTATCCCTACGGGATGCCCATGAATCATTTCTACTGTGAGGAGGATGGAAAGATATATTTTCACGGGGGAAAGACAGGTCACAAGATCGATGCGATCAAACGGCACGACAAGGCGTCCTTCTGTGTGTTTGACGAGGGTTATCGCAATCCGGGCGAATGGGCGCTGAACTTTCGAAGCGTCATAGTCTTTGGCAGGATCGAGCTTGTGGAGGACATGGAGGAGACGATCAGGATATCGAGGCTTTTGAGCTACAAGATCACGGATGACGAGCAGTACATCGAGTACGAGATCGCCAAGTCGGGCGCAAGAACGCTGATGTTCGCGCTTGTACCGGAGTACATGACAGGAAAAAGAGTAAGAGAAGCATAGGAACGGGAACAGAGACTTGGATATAAGGGTACCCCGGTGTCATCAGGTTAAGATGACGCCGGGGTACCCTTAGTTTCTCAAACAGCAGTATGAAATGTAGGATCAAGAACTGTAAGCTCAGCGAATTCAGTAGGCACAACAGTTCGTAAGACTTTCGCCTGTAGTTTCATGAACCGAGCGAACGGTCGCCTGCTCCGGAATTCCCGGGGTTGCAGAAGCTGCATCCGCAGCCGCAGGAGGCACAGGAGCCGCCGCATCCGCAAGCGGGTGCGCCTGAAGCTGAAGCCTGCTTCTTGGCTTTAAGCATTCTGAAGACTATCAGGGCTACTATGGCGAGCAAAACAAGCCCTACTATCAAAGTTGACAGGTTTTCAGCGATCCATTCCATGACAGCCTCCTTTCTTGGTCAAACCATTGAATCTGTATTACGCGGCAACGCTGTGCTTTGCCGGCCTGAAGAGCATATAGCAAAGGTAACCGAGAGCCAGAACTGCAAAGATGATGCCTACTACGTTCGCGCCACCCGCGAAGATACTTCCGAGCTGGAAGACGATCAGCGAGATGAGATAAGCGAATCCGCACTGATAGCCGATCGCGAACCACGTCCACTTCGCAGAGTTCATCTCTCTCCTGATCGCGCCGATCGCAGCAAAGCAGGGAGCGCACAGAAGGTTGAATACGAGGAACGAGTAAGCTGCAAGCTGTGTCATGCCTTCGAAATCGAGTACTCCGAATACGCCGACGACCTCTTCCTTCGCGACAAGTCCCATGATGGTCGCGACAGTGGCCTTGATATCTCCGAAGCCGATGGGCTTGAAGATGAAGCATATAGCGTTTCCGAAGATGCCGAGAAGCGAGTTCTCAAGCTCCATCTCGGTGTCAAACATAAACGATCCGTCGACAACACCGAACACTGAACCTGCCCAGATAACGATCGAAGAGAGGAGGATGATCGTTCCTGCTTTCTTGATGAAAGCGCTGCCGCGCTCCCACATGCTGCGCAGTATGTTCGAGACGGTAGGCCAGTGGTAGGCGGGAAGCTCCATAACGAAAGGAGCGGGATCGCCTGCAAACATCTTTGTCTTCTTTAAGATGATACCGGATACAATGATAGCAAATACTCCGAGGAAGTATGCGCTCGGTGCAACCCACCATGCGCCGCCGAAGAGAGCGGAGGAGATGAGTGCGATGATCGGAAGCTTTGCTCCGCAGGGGATGAAGGTCGTTGTCATGATCGTCATCCTGCGGTCACGCTCGTTCTCGATAGTTCTTGATGCCATGATCCCGGGAACACCACAGCCGGTGCCGATGAGCATCGGTATGAAGGATTTGCCCGAGAGGCCGAACTTCCTGAAGATCCTGTCCATGACAAACGCGATCCTGGCCATATATCCGCAGGCCTCAAGGAAGGCGAGGAATATAAAGAGCACGAGGATCTGAGGCACGAATCCGAGTACAGCACCAACGCCACCGATGATACCGTCGAGGATGAGGCTCTTGAGCCATTCCGCACAGCCGATAGCGTCAAGACCTCTCTCAGCAAGCACGGGGATGCCGGGAACGTAGACTCCGTATTCTGCGGTGTCAGGAGCTTCCTCCATGGCTGCGTCAACGGTCTCCGAGATGTCGTATCCCTCATTTGCGAGTGACTCGCCATATGTCTCGTAGGCCTCGCCGAAACCTTCGAAATCTTCTTCGTCTATGGCGCCTTGTATGTCCTCGGCGCCGATAACACCTGCTTCTACAGCCGAATTGACAGCCGTCTTCACTTCATCTGTCCAGATGTTTGCCTTTGCATATTCCGTGGCATCTTCTTCGTATGCGCTGCTTCCTATGCCAAAGAGGTGGAAGCCGTCTCCGAAGAGTCCGTCATTTGTCCAGTCGGTCACCCATGTGACGACGGTAGTTACCGAAACGTATTAAACTATGAACATGATCAACGAGAAGATCGGGAGAGCCTCAAAACGGTTCGTGACAATGCGGTCGATCTTGTCGGAGGT
>JAGDDC010000332.1 GCA_017958245.1 Lachnospiraceae bacterium | reverse complement strand
GAGCCTGAAGGCAAGCCTCGTGAGGCTTGAAACGTCGATGTTCAGGATGCCGTGGTTTTCGCTCCTCTTTATGAATTCTTTTTGGATACCGAGCGTGAACTGCTCCGGAACTACATAGAAGAAGCTCTCGTCGGGGTGTTTCTTCGCAAGATCCGTGACCATGGTCATGAGGCCGTAAGTCTTGCCCGAACCCGAGCTTCCGAAATGAATATGTAAACCCATTTGCATACCTCCGCGAAGGACCGGGCATGCCTGACCTTTTCTCAGGCCTCCCCGCCCTGTCCGTGAAAGAAATCGTACACCGCCCTCGCAGCCTGCGGCGTCATCTTGGGCACCGCCTCAAGCTCCTCGAGCTTTGCGTCCCTGATCGCCTCAAATGAGCTGAAGGCCCGCATGAGCTCAAGCCGTCTCTTCGCCCCGATCCCCTCTATGTCGTCGAGCACCGAGTGGACCTGCTTCTTTGTTCGGAGCGATCTGTGGTACTCTATGGCGAAGCGGTGAGTCTCATCCTGTATCCTTGTGATCAGCTTGAACAGCTCGGAGTGAGTGTCTATGGGAAGTTCCTCGTTGTCGAAGAACAGTCCCCTCGTCCTGTGGCTGTCATCCTTTACCATGCCGCAGACGGCTATGTCAAGGCCCAGTTCACCGAGCACCTCGAGAGCTATGTTCACCTGCCCTCTGCCGCCGTCCATGAGGATCACGTCCGGGAAGACGCTGAACCCGCCCGCCACGGGACTCTTGGCTGCTGCATCGGGGTCTTTGGCCCCGTCTTTCCTGCCCTCTTCAAGCTCTGCGAGTCCGTGCGTGAAGCGCCTTGTCAGGACCTCGCGCATGCTCGCGTAGTCGTCGGGACCTCTGACCGTCCTGATCTTGAACTTCCTGTAATCGTGGCGCTTGGGCTTCCCGTCCTCGTAGACCACCATCGACGCCACGGACTCAAAGCCGCTGATGTTTGATATATCGTAGGACTCTATCCTCCTTATGGATGCAAGGCCTATCATCTGTGCGAGGCTCCTCACCGCGCCGACCGTGCGCGCCTCCTCGGCTGCGAGCCTGTCGCCGTCCTTCTGGAGCACCATGGACGCGTTTTTGTGTGCGAGGCTCACGAGCCTTTCCTTCTCGCCCTTTCTGGGCACCGTGAGGTAGACCTTCCTCCCCGCTCTTGAAGAGAGCCAGTCTCCGATCAGCTCGATGTCGTTTATGTTCTCCTCGAGCAGCAGCTCCCTGGGGATGTCGGGTGACATGGCATAATACTGCTTGACGAAAGCGGTCAGGATGTCGCTCCTTGTCTCGTCCCTGTCGCAGTTTATGTGCATGTGCTCCCTGCCGATCATCTTGCCGCCGCGCACGAAGAAGACCTGCGCCACGGCCTCCTCCCCGTCATTTGCAAGGGCAATGATGTCGCGGTTGCCCTCGTCCGTGTTCGTTATCTTCTGCTTCTGGGCGAGTGTCTTCACACTCCCTATCAGGTCGCGCAGCCTCGCCGCCTCCTCGAACTCGAGCTTCTCGCTCGCCTCGAACATCTTTTTCTCGAGGTCGCTGAGAACCTCCCTGTAGTCCCCCTCGAGGAACCTTATGACCTTCGCTATGTTCTCCCTGTACTCCTCGCGGCCGATCCCGCCCGCGCAGGGCGCGGAGCACTGTCCTATGTGGTGGTACAGACAGGAGCGCGAGCTCCCGTCTCCGGGCTTTGCTCCTCTGCAGCTTCTGAACCTGTATATGCGCCTCAGCAGCTCAAGACTCTCCCTGAGCGCAGTGACGCTCGGGAAGGGTCCGAAGTATCTCGCCTTGTCCCTGTGCTGCTTCCTCACGATCATGACTCTCGGGAAGTCGTCGGGCATGGTTATCCTGACGTAGGGATAGGTCTTGTCGTCCATGAGCATGGTGTTGTACTTAGGCCTGTGCTCTTTGATGAGGTTGTTCTCAAGCACCAGGGCCTCGATCTCCGAGTCGACCACTATGTACTCAAAAAAGTCGATCAGCGAGACCATCCTCTCGATCTTGGGCGATCTCTCCCTGCTCTGGAAGTACTGTCTGACCCTGTTTTTGAGCACCTTTGCCTTCCCTATGTAGATGATGTTGCCGCCCTTGTCGTGCATTATATAGACGCCGGGCTTTGCGGGAAGGTTCTTTAAGTCTTCCTCAAGCCTTGGGTTTAAAGCCTTCGTCTCAGCCATTGCCGCTCCTTTTAAGCCTTGCGCTCTGCCTTGTAAAGCTGTCTGAAAGTATCTCTGCGCGCTGTCTTGCAGCCTCCTGCACTCAGTTTTCAAACTCTATCTGAAGGTAGGTACCCTTCTCGTTTTTTACTATGTCACGGACTATGCCGGTCCTTGACTTGATCCTCTCCGAATACGGGTAGTTCCCCGACATAGCAGTCGCAGGCAGGACCAGATAATAATAAAAAGCCACCGTGCTTCTCTCGACTATCTCGACCTTGTCGCCGATGTCGACCAACCCCGGCCGCTCGATCTTGAACTCCTCAATTCTCATGATATATCTCCTGCTGTACGTTATAATGTACAAATCAATCTATGCAAGCCAGATTCGTCACTAAAAAACGCTATTCACCCCAGTAGGCTTCCGATTCGAGATCGGTTGTGTCAACACCAAATAAATGAAAAAGAATATTGGTCTGTGTGTTAAACAAGCGAACTACCTCAACAGCATTTGCTTCTACACGAAAAAATATCATATATCTCTCTACAACGAGATACTTCATATCTGTATCTATGCCAAATCTTTCCGCTGCCGATCTTCCGCTGTTTGGGGACTTTTTTAAACCTGCGCATGCTGTTAATAACCTTTGCGCGATTTCATTCGCATATTGCGCAGCATTGTGTTTTATGTAATAGGATTTTTCAGCTCGGAGATCTCTCCTAAACTCCGGAGTATAAACAACGATCATAAATTGTCTCCGAACTCCTTCCACATTTCGTCTTCAGATACCCAGCCCTCTTCTCCGGCCGATCTGAGTCCTTTTTCAAGTTCCATCATAAGCAGGATCTTTGCCTGTTCTTTTATTGCATCTTTGCTGTTGGCAGAAACGATCAGAGGTAATCCCTGAATATTCATAGTCTGTTGGATAAAGATATTTACTGCGTCTGTGAATGTCATACCTGCACGAGCATATATCTCTTCTACGTTCTTTTTGATCTCGGGATTGATCCTCATTTGAAAAGTGCCGGTTTTGGGGGCTGTTGCCACGGATAATGTCTCGTTCATATCATCATCTCCTTGAAATATGCTAATTACAGATTTCATCTAATATGATATCGTTATCCGGCTCGCATGTCAATACATTGTCACTACAAAAAGGGGCCGCCATGGTATGCTAACCATGGCGGCGTCATTTGATTAATAGCTCTGCACACTCCAGCGTCTGGTTGTCTGATTTGCTCTCGAGCGTATCGCCCGTGATCTCATGGTAGAGCTCCATGAACTCTTTTCCGGTGATCGTCTCCTTCTCCTCAAGGAAAGCAGCGATCCTGTCGAGCACCTCGCGGTGGTCTCTCAAAAGTTCCTTTGCCCTGTCGTAGCACTCTGCAAGAAGGACCATGACCTCCTTGTCGATCTCGGCCGCGGTCTCGTCACCGCAGTTGAGCACTGCCCTGCCGTCCAGATATCTGTTCTCTATGGTCTCAAGCCCCATGAGGCCGAACTTCTTTGACATGCCGTACTGGGTGATCATCGCCCTCGCGATGCCCGTCGCCTTCTCGATGTCGTTCGAAGCGCCGGTCGTGACGGATCCGAACACTATCTCCTCCGCGGCGCGTCCGCCAAAGAGCATGACGATCTTGGCTCTCAGCTCCTCCTCGGTCATGAGATACTTTTCTTCCTCAGGCACCTGCATGACGTATCCCAAAGAACCCATGGTCCTCGGGACGATGGTGATCTTCTGCACTGGCTCCGCGTGTTTCTCGAGCGCAGTGATCAGCGCGTGTCCGGTCTCGTGGTAAGCGACTATCTTCTTCTCCTCGGGTCCTAAGATCCTGTCCTTCTTCTCCTTGCCGGCTATGACTACCTCGACGGACTCCATGAGGTCGGACTGTGTGACTACCGTCCTTCCCTCCTTGACCGCGAGTATCGCCGCCTCGTTGATGATGTTTGCAAGATCCGATCCGACCGCTCCCGAGGTCGCCATACCTATGGCGTCGAGGTCTACCGAATCGGCCATCAGGACGTTCTTTGCGTGAACCTTGAGCACCTCTATCCTGCCCTTTAAGTCAGGCTTGTCGACTATGATCCTGCGGTCGAAACGGCCGGGACGCAGGAGCGCCTTGTCGAGCACGTCGGGTCTGTTGGTCGCTGCGAGGATCACGATACCCTTTGAGGTGTCGAAACCGTCCATCTCCGCGAGCAGCTGGTTGAGCGTCTGTTCGCGCTCGTCGTTCCCGCCGCCGTACCTTGAATCCCTGCTCTTTCCTATGGCGTCGATCTCGTCTATGAAGACGATACAGGGCGCCTGCGATTCAGCCTGCTTGAACAGATCCCTCACTCTCGAAGCGCCGACTCCGACGAAAATCTCAACGAAGTCCGAACCCGCTAGGGAGAAGAAGGGCACGTGCGCCTCTCCCGCTACCGCCTTCGCAAGCAAAGTCTTTCCTGTTCCGGGAGGTCCCACGAGCAGCGCTCCCTTGGGGAGCTTCGCGCCTATCTTGGTGTATTTGCCGGGATTGTGAAGGAAGTCCACGAGCTCTCTGATCGACTCCTTGGCCTCCTCCTGACCCGCCACATCCTTGAATGTGACTCCCGTCTCCTTCTGCACGTAAACCTTGGCGTTGCTCTTTCCGACTCCCATCATCCCGCCGCTGTTCTTCGAGACGTTCCTGATGATCAGGAACATCGCGCCGTAGATCAGAACGAAGGGGAGGACGTAGGCGAGTATTATGTCCATGAAGGTCGTGGAGCGGTCCACAACCTCGTGGCTGAACTCGACTCCCGCGTCGGTCAGCTTCTTCGTGAGGTCGGGGTCGTCCATGATACCCGTGTAATAAACCATCGAATATGATCCGAAGTACGAGTCCGAAGCCGCCTTCGGAGTGATCACGATCTGATCCTCCGTGACCACGACAGACTTGATGCTCTTCGCCTCGACCATCTCCATGAACTTGTTGTAGCTGATCTCCTGCTTGCTTCCGTTGGAGAT
>JAGDDC010000331.1 GCA_017958245.1 Lachnospiraceae bacterium | reverse complement strand
TTCAATATGAAATAAGAGAGAAGCTCGAACTCCTTGACCGAGAGGTCGATGGTCCGGCCGTCTATCTTCACGATGTGCGCCGTCTTGTCAATGGTGATCCCGCCGACCTCAACGGTGTCCTCGTCGTAGGCGTTCGACCTTCTGAGGATCGCGTCGATCCTCGCCACCAGGACCTTCGGGCTGAAGGGCTTTGTGACGTACTCGTCAACGCCCAGCTCAAAGCCGAGCAGCTCGTCCCTCTCGTCGCTCTTTGCGGTCAGCATGATGATCGGGACCGCAGAGTGTTCCCTGATCTCGCGGCACACCTGCCATCCGTCGAGCTTCGGCATCATGACGTCCAGGATGACGAGCGCTATGTCCTTCGTGGAGAAGAACACGTCTATCGCCTGTTCCCCGTTCTCTGCCTCAAGTACTTCAAAGTTGTTCTTTGACAGGAAGTCGCCCACGAGCTTCCTCATGCGGCTCTCGTCATCGGCTATCAAAACCTTGAGTTTGTCCATACCTGTCCTTCTTTCTGATGCTTTCTCCGTATATCTTACGGCTCGCTCTCTGCGGGGGCGGGCGTCACGATCGTTCCAAGTTCCCTCGCCTTCAGCTCTGCCTCCCAGTTCGACAGTTCCTCGGCCCAGGACGCGTATTTGTCCTGCATGGCCGCCTCAGCGTCCGCGAAGGGTGACTTGTCGGAGGTGAGGGTAATGATGAACATGACGAGTATGATGACCACGAGCCCCGCTATGACTATGTTCGTCTTCTTTGCCTTCTGTCTATAATAGAAGATCACGGATCTGAGCTTCTTTTCCTTCTCTTTCTCGTTGTCCTCGAAGGGGTCTCTGCCGCTCGTCTCGCCCTCTGCCTGCGAAGCGCTCCTGGCCTCATCCGAGAGCTCAAGCGCCGTCTCGTCGCCGTAGTTTTCGACTCCCTCACTGCTTGCGGAGCCGATGGTTATGTTCTTTATGTCCTCTTCTTTGACCACGCCTTCGGATATGACGTAATCCCTCAGCTGCTTTAAGAAGGAGAGCCCGACTATGGTCTCAAAAGACTGCTTTTCAAGCAGCTTGTAATACACCTTCGCAGCGATCTCCGGCTGACTGAGGTCCATCTTGAGCTTGATGTATTCGATTTTCTCGGCCTCACGTTTGGCCTTCGCGTAAGCATTTGCGCTGTCAAAGCGAAAACCGTCGACCACAAGATCGTCCCACATACCTACTCCTCCACGTAAACAGTTATGTTCTCTATGACTATATCGTCAACAGGCACATAAGAGTGCGCGTCCGCCGTCTGCGCCGACATGATCGCATCCAGCACGTCAAACCCCTCGAGCAGCTGCCCGAACACCGTGTTGTGACCGTATATCCAAGGTGTGCCGCCGTACTCAAAATACTCCTCAAGCTGATCCATGGACAGCTTCGTATTGTACCCCCGCTCTATGTAGTCCTCGAGCGCGTAGCCCTTGAAGGCGAGCAGCTCGTCGATCTTCTCGAGCTGTTCCTTTGTCTGTCCGACTATGAAAAACTGCGAGGAGTTCGTGTCAGCCTCCCCGAGGTTTGCCATGCACAGGGCTCCTCTCACTGGCAGGAGATCCTCTGAGAACTCGTCCTCAAAGAACCCGCCGAAACTGCTCACCGTGTCGCCGTCCTCCGCGTTGCCCGTCATGACAAAGAAGTCTTCGACAACAGTGGTGAAGGCAAGCCCGTCATAATACCCCGTCTTCGCGAGTTCCGTGAAGTTCTCCACGGTCGCGGGCGTCTTGTCCGGGAAGAGCTTGAGCTTCATTTGCCCGTACTCGCGGACGTCTATCACGGCTACAGTGTCGCCTTTTTTTATGTTTTCAAGCTGCGTGAGCTTCCCCTTCCCCGACGAACAGGCCGTAAGCAGGACGAGCGCGATCAACGCAACGATTCCGATTCTCCTCAAAACACAACCTCCAAAGATCATGTAATTATTATAACACTATGCGGGGAAAAAAACAGTTTTTCCACAAAGAATTCACAAGAATCGCCAAATGAGGGACAAACGCAAAAGAGGAAATGACAAAGTCACTTCCTCTCGCAGCACGCCGAACGATAGGCGGCGTGTTATTGTTAAAGCAGTAGCAGACGCCATCAGAAGCGGACTTCGTCCGCGCCGTCTGCGCACATCACAAGGGATACTCCCGCAAGCGGGTCCCTCCTTATGATGAATAGTGGACCTGAGGGGAGTCGAACCCCTGTCCGAAAGCCTATCCATCCGGGCATCTTCCATCACAGTCTGCGTTCTGACATTCCCTCCGGCAGGCGCCCACAGACGGGCTCGAGCTTTCAGTAGCCTCTTAATCTCTCTTTTGTCCAAGGCTTACAAAAGAGGTTCTCCGCGTGGATAATGCCGGTTACCTAAGCCGCGGAAACAAAGGGCCGACAGCTGCCATTAGGCAGCAACTAACATTTCGTCGTTAGCGTTTATATTTAATTCTGAGTTTTTACGTGGTCCCAGACCACGGATGGCTTCCCAAACTTCATGACCCCCGTCGAAACCAGTACAAGCCCCGGTTGTCCATGCACCTATCTTACCCCGTCCACTTGGCAAGAAAAGGTCATGTTTTCAACAATTATGTGTCATTTTGCTTTTTCTTTTTCTTGTCTTTTCTTTTCACATATACCCTCAGCTCGCCGCTGCCCGGTATGATGCCCGCCATCGCGGATTCATCAGACACGCCGACCTGCAAGAGATAGTACAGATGCATCATCTGGCAGGCGCACATTATAACGCCGAAGCTAAGGTACCACCCGGTGCCAAAGACTATCTCCAAGGCTATGGGCAGGAGGATGAAGAGGATGAACGGCACGAGCTCTGCCACAAAGAGATCCGTCCTCTTTACTATCACCTTGCACCCGCACTCGATCCTTATGAATCTCCTGTACATGCACATCTTCTCTTTCGGCACGTGGGTGAAGAACCTGAGGAAGATATATACTATAAAGTTGTACAGCGATATGCATACGAGCAGTCCCGCCGCAAATGCGACGAACCACCAAACGTACTCCTTCGGCTCCTCGAGCATCCCCGTGAGCCTGCTTATGGCCCAGAAGGTCGCGATACACATGATGATGCACGCGGGCATGACCCATTTGGTCTGGACCGGTCCGGCCTCGTACTCTCCCTTGCTCACAAGTTCTCTCTCGGCCTCAAAATACTCTCCTCCGAGTTTCTTAAAATACTCTTTCTTCTTTCCGGACATTGCTTTCCCCTCAGTTTGATTCTTTTTTTCTCCCTTATTGACTTGCTTTGCTCCTCAACAAGTATCGTTAGTTGAGATTTCGGATCTTGAATTCCTTCTCCGCCTCTCGCTTCTGGTCCTTCTCCGCAATCTAGCGGCGCTTGTCATAAAGCTTCTTTCCTCTTGCAAGGCCTATCTCAAGCTTCACGAGGCCATCCTTGAAGTAAACGTTCAAAGGGACTATCGTGTAGCCCTTCTCGTTCACGCGCCCCGCGAGCTTGTTGATCTCCGACTTGTGAAGCAGGAGCTTCCTGGTCCTCAAGGGATCCTTGTTGAAGATATTGCCCTTTTCATAGGGCGAGATGTGCATCCCGTAGATGTACATCTCCCTGTTCTCAATCTGGATAAAGGACTCTTTTATGCTGCATTTGCCCTGACGCAGGGACTTGACTTCAGTCCCCGCAAGGGCTATGCCGGCCTCGTACTTTTCCTCTATAAAGTAGTCAAAAAACGCTTTCTTGTTGTTGGCTACCAGTTTCTTTTCCGATTTCAAAACCGTTCTCCTTCTTGTTTCTCACTTCCGCGCATCCATGCCGCGCCTTACACCTGCTTTGCGGTGTACCTGTCTATGATCTCCCTGTCGGTCTCCACGGAGTCCTCGTCTTCAGGGCCGACGATCCTGAACTCTATAAGCTTCATGATCCTGTCGGCGTTCACGAGCTTCACCTTCACGCGCTGTCCGAGCTTGTAGACGTTCTTCGTGTGCTCGCCGATCATTTGATAATGCTCCTCGTCGAAGAAGTAGTAATCGTCCTCCATGTCGGCGGCTCTGATCACGCCCTCCACGGTGTTGGGGAGCTCGACATACATGCCCCAGTTGGTGACACCCGAGATCGCTCCCTCGAAGGTCTGACCGATGAACTGCTCCATGTACTGGCATTTCTTGAGCTTGTCGACCTCACGCTCGGCGTCGTCCGCGCGGCGCTCTGTCTTGCTGCAGTTTAGGGTAACTTCAGGCAGTATCTTGTCGTAGTGCGCTATGCGCTTCTCGTCGAGCTTCCCGGCGAGATTCTCCTTTATGATCCTGTGGATCTGGAGATCGGGATAACGCCTGATGGGCGAGGTGAAGTGACAGTAGTATTTGGCTGCGAGACCGAAATGCCCCTCGCAGGAGACAGTGTACTTCGCCTGCTTCATGGACCTGAGCGTGAGCCTCGAAATGAGCGCCTCCTCGTCGGTCCCCTCTATCTTCTGAAGGAGCTTCTGGAGTTCCTTCGGATGTATGTCCTCCTGCCCCATCTTTATGCTGTAGCCGAAGTTGTTTATGAAGACACCGAGCTTCACGATCTTCTCGGGATCGGGGTTCTCGTGCGTCCTGTACACGAACGGGAGCTCCTGCCAGTAGAAATCCTCAGCGATCGTCTCGTTGGTGATGAGCATGAAGTCCTCGATGAGCCTGGTGGCCTTGTTGCGGTCGTAGGGCTTGATCTCATAGGGGTTGCAGTTCTCGTCGACCAGGATCTTGCACTCCGGGAAGTCAAAATCGATCGAACCGCGCTTCATCCTTCTCGCGCGCAGCTTCTCTGCAAGCTCCGCCATGAGCTCGAACATTGGAACGAGCTCCTTGTACTTCTCGCACTCCTCGGGGTCGTGCTCCTCTATGATCTTCTTCACAGAGGTGTAGGACATCCTCTTGTCGATCTTTACAACGGTCTCGGCGATCTTGTGTCCGATCACGTTGCCCTTCTCGTCTATGTCCATAAAACAGGACAGCGCGAGCCTGTCAACGCCCTCGTTGAGCGAGCAGATGCCGTTCGAAAGCTTGTGCGGGATCATCGGTATGACTCTGTCCACGAGATATACGCTGGTGCCGCGCTTTGAGGCCTCCTTGTCGAGCGGCGAGCCCTCCTTGACGTAGTTCGTCACGTCGGCTATGTGGACGCTCAGCTTGTATATGCCGTCCTCCTTGGTGAGAGCGACAGCATCGTCGAGGTCCTTGGCGTCCTCTCCGTCTATCGTGACCATCTGCATGTCGCGACAGTCGAGCCTTCCCTCCATATCCGCGGGATCGACCTCCTCGGGGATCGTGTCAAGCTGGTTCATGACTCCGTCGGGGAAGTCCGTGGGTATCCCATTTGCAAGGATGACTGACATGATGTCGACACCGGGATCGTTGATATGGCCTATGATCCTCACGATCTTGCCCTCGGGGTTCTTGTTTCCGTTGCCGTAGTCGATGATCTCGACCTCGACCTTGTGGCCGTCAACCGCGCCCTTGGTGAAGCCCTTCGGTATATATATGTCGCTTCCGAACTTCTGGTTGTCCGGGATCACGAAGCCCGTGGTGCGGTTTCGCTGAAATGTTCCTATGATCGCGTTGGGGTTTCTGCTCAGGATCGAGACCACGACGCCCTCTCTGCTGCGTCCGCTCTGTCCCTCCTTCAAAGAGACAACGACCGTGTCCTTGTCGCGGGCGCCCATAGTGTTGTCGGCGCCGATGAATATGTCTTCCTTCTCGCCCTCAACTATCACGAAGCCGAAGCCCTTCTGAGTGCCCGAGAAGACGCCGGTCTTCGTGTCAGCTCCGGCGGTCTTTAACCTTCCCCTGCCGTCCTGTATGATCTTGCCTTCCCTCATGAGCTCAGTCACAACATTTGCAAGGTCTTCACGCTCCTCCTTCGGGCAGTTTAAGACCCCGCCGAGTTCTTTAAGCTTCATCGGGATATATGACCTGTCTGACATAAACGCGTAGACTTTCTCTTTCTTCTCTTCAAACTCAGCTCTCTCCATATCTTCTCCGATCCGGGCAGGTACTGCCCTGAGTTTTGCCACATCTGATGCGCAGGCTCTGTCATGCTTATTCTACCACATCTACACTCGTATAGGCAAATGTACCGGCGGTTTAAACCGACGCTTTTCGCACAAAAAAAGGGACATTCAAAGAATGTCCCAAATGTCGTGATCTGTTCCTGTTTACTTAAGAACCCAGACGTTAAGTACGACCGAAAGCACAACAAACAAAGCTGCGAGAATGATCGTAGACCTTGAAAGCTTGCCTTCTCTTGAACGTCCCCTGTTCTTGCTCCAGTATGTATCAGACGCTCCGCCCATGATGGCAGATGACAGTCCTTCTTTACCTTCCTGCATGAGGACAACAACTATGAGTCCCACACAGATAAGAACGTATACGATTGTCAAGATAACCTTCAACGCTTCCACTTAACTTACACCTCCT
>JAGDDC010000330.1 GCA_017958245.1 Lachnospiraceae bacterium | reverse complement strand
GTTCGGATGCTTAGTCCACAGAGGCTTCGTGTCGTTGAAGGGCTTGAGGCCTTTCTTCTCTTCTTTCTTCTCGTCCTTCTTCTCGCCGCTCTCGGAGCCTTCCTTTGATTCCTTGTCCTCAGCCTCCGAAGACTCCTCTTCTACAGGCTTTTCCTCGTCGAAGTCGAGCTCCCCCTTGCCGAAGAAGATCGGCACTGGCATGAAGGAGCAGTACTTTTCAAGTACTTCCTTTGCGCGGTATTCATTTGCGAATTCGTAACTGTCCTCGTTCAAATAGAGGGTGACCTCGGTACCGCGGTCGGTCTTGTCGGATGCCGACATCTCAAAGCTCGTGCCCTCGTCCGATTCCCAGTGAACGCTCTCCGCGCCCTCCTTGTAGGAGAGTGTGTCTATGGTCACCTTGTGTGCCACCATGAACGCGGAGTAGAAGCCGAGGCCGAAATGCCCGATGATCTGGTCCTCGCTCGCCTTGTCCTTGTACTTCTCGAGGAAGTCCGCAGCTCCCGAGAAGGCTATGTCGTTGATGTACTTCCTGACCTCATCGGCGGTCATGCCGATGCCGTTGTCGGTGATCCTGATCGTCTTTTCCTCGGGATCGGTCTCCACTCTTATAAAATACTTCTCACCGTCTTTGGGCGTGTACTCTCCGAGCAAAGAGAGCTTCTTTAACTTGGTGATAGCGTCGCTTCCGTTTGAGATCAACTCTCTGTAGAAGATATCATGGTCCGAATACAGCCATTTTTTGATTATGGGAAATATGTTCTCCGAATTGATAGATAAGCTTCCCTGTTCCTTTTTCATGACTTTCGCCTCCAATTAACCTGAATTACGAGCTTACACCCACCGCTTAAAGGCAGTGAGTTATCTTGCCGTCTTATATAGTAAGACCGGGAGGGGCAAATGTCAAGAGAAAATTAGCACTCATTGCAAATGAGTGCTAACAATCTTACAGATTCCTGATCTCTTCGAAGAGCTGCTCGTAGAGCTTCACAAAGTCGCCGTGCTTTGCCCTCACGGTGTCAACGTCGCCCTCTTTCGCAAGCATCTCAAGCTCCCTCGCCCTCTCGGACACAGTGCTCGCGCCTATCGATTTGGATGCGGACTTGATGCCGTGGATCACTATCGAGTAAGCCTGCATATCGCCCTTTTCGAGGAGCCCTAAGAGCTCTTCCCTCCTGTCGTCCTCGAGGAAGGCCCCCGCGACGGCTTTCAGTATCTCCATGTCGTCTCCGCAGTACTTCATGGCGGTAGGGATGTCTATGAGAGCACCCTCCTGCGCAGGCTGCACGACGACGTTCTGTCCGGCCGAGCCGGATCTGTTTTTCTCGGGAAGATTGACCATGTGTTCCGGTATATACTTGAGGAGCTTTTCCTCAAGCCTCTTTGCTGTTATGGGCTTTGAGAGATAATCGTCAAAACCCTCCATCATATACTTCTCGCCGGCGCCCGCCATGGCGTTGGCGCTCAGCATGATAACGGGAGTCCTGTGGTTCTGGCCGTCCCTGTCTTTCTTGAGTATCCTGAGTGTCTCGATACCGTCGCGCCCGGGCATCATGTGATCGAGGAGGATCACGTGATAAGCCTTCTTTCTGCAGAGGTCTATCGCCTCATCGCCGCTCGAGGCCGTATCGATGTCCATTTGCGTATATTTGAGGAGACTCGTTACAACGACGAGGTTCGAGGGAACGTCGTCCACCACCAGAAGCCTTGCTCCGGGTGCCTTGAAGATGTCGTCAAAGCCCACGTTTATCTTCTTCTCCGTGCCCTCGAGGAGGTTCACCTGCCCGATGGGGCGCGCGTCCACGATCTCCTGCGGGAGCTTGACTATGAAGCAGGAACCGACTCCGTAAGTACTCGTGACTGCGATCTCACCGTACATGAGCTGTACGAGGTGCTTTGTTATGGCGAGTCCGAGTCCCGTGCCCTCTATGTTCTTGTTCTTCAGCTCGTCGATCCTGGTGAAGGATTCAAAGAGATGCTCCCTGTCGCTCGGCTTGATTCCCTGTCCGGTGTCGGATACCGAGATGTAGAGCAGAGCCGTGCGTCCGCTGTCATCCTTGACAAATGACTTTTTCTCGTTTTTGGCCATCTCTCTCACGGAGAGCTTGATCTTGCCTTCCTTCGTGTATTTCACCGCATTTGACAGGAGGTTCATGATGATCTGTCTCACCCTGACCTCGTCGCCGTTCATCACGGAGGGAAGGTTCTCGTCTATGGCGAGCTCGAGCTTCAGGCCCTTCCTTTCAACCTTCTCGGAGATCATCTGGCAGCATGAGGTTATGACTTCCTTTATGTTGTAGTTTACGGGCACGATGTTCATCTTGCCCGCCTCAAGCTTCGAGAAGTCCAGTATGTCGTTGATCAGCGACAGCAGGAGCTGTCCTGCGTTGTCGACGTCCGCGGCGTATTTCCTGACAACCTCCTGGTCGGTCTCGCGAAGTATGGCTTCGTTGAGGCCGAGGACCGCG
>JAGDDC010000329.1 GCA_017958245.1 Lachnospiraceae bacterium | reverse complement strand
GAAGCGCAACGCCGGGGAGAAGGTCGCACACCGACACCACCATGTTGTACACCGCAAAGAACGTCTTGCTCGCTATCGAAAGTCCCGAGAGTATGAACGCAAGTACTATACCGATGCCGAGACCCTCGAGGATGAGGCGCATCGAATGCCCGACCATCCCGAGCAGGTCGTTGTCCCTAAAGCCTGAGACCAGGCCGTCGAAGATCTGCCCTATCGAAGGGAAGACGAGCTCCGGAAATTTTCCCGAATTGTATGTGATCTGCCATATCACTATGATCGCGACCACAAACAGGATCTGAACTATAAGACTCTTGTGTTTTTTCATCACGAACACCCTTGTCCGTCAAAAGCCGCGTCTTTTGGCGCGGCATTTGACTTGATAATTGTTAAGATACTTTATACTGTCAGTTTTAGTTGCCCTTTACGTTGTCGAAGGCGAGGTCTGAGAAGTTTGATACTTCCTTCTGTGAGAACTCGTTCTTGAACATGAAATCGGCGATCTCCTTGACCTTTACGGTCTCTGTCGAGAAAACTACGTCGTCAGCCTCGATCCAGGACTTGAGTGTATCCGCATCGGTGCCTTCGTTCTCGCACAGGAGCTTTGCCGTCTCGTCGGGGTTGTCGTTTATGAAATCCACAGCCTCCTGGAGTGAATCACAGAGTGCCTTGTAGAGATCGGGCTTCTCGTCGTGAAGCTTGTTCGTGCAGACACCTACTATGAATGAAGTTCCTACAGGCCATACATCCTCAAACTTGTCAACGATCGTAGCGCCCTGCTCCTGCTCCTTTACGATGTAGGGGGGAGCTGTGAGGTGGAACTTAACGCTGCCGGAGATGAGTGAAGCCATACCGTCGGGGTGCTTCATTGCGAGGATCTTCTCATCAAACTTGTGAGCATCGCCGTATCTCTTCTCCGCCGCCATCGCGAGGCAAATGTGCTGGATAGAACCGATGTTTACGGTCGCGATCTGGTCGGTGTCCGCGATCGTCTCAAGCGAAGCGTTGGGATCCATGGACAGAAGGTTCATGGGAACGCTCGACATATTCGCAAAGATCTTGATGGGTGAGCCTGCGGTTATGTTGATGATCGCAGGGCCGGGGCCTACCGCTCCCACGTCAACGCTTCCCGCCGTGAGCGCCTCGCCCACTGCAGCGCCCGAGTTGAGCTGTGTCCACTCAACGGTAACGCCGGGATAGTTCTTCTCAAGAAGCTGCTTTTCCTTCATTATAAGCAGGGGGTAGTAACCTACGCCGTACTGGAATGCGATGTTGATCTTCTCTCCCTCGCCGCTCTTCTTATCACTTCCCGAGCAAGCGGCAAATTCACCCACTGTGAGTGCAAAAACAAGCAACAAACTTAAAACTCTCTTCATCATGGTAACTTCTTCCTTTCTCTCTTTGATCGACTTTCTATAACATTTTGGTTATATCTCTATAACTTCTGTCGAATGCGTGTATAATTTAACACTTTCGTTACCTGATGTCAAGGGTTATTTTTCTATTTATTTGAAGCTTTCGATCACTGTTTTTATGTACTCTCTGCACGCGAGAGACACATATCTTTCCTTTGAGTAGGCTATGACAAGCTTCCTCCTTGCGAGTTCCGCGTCAAATGCGTAGAACACCGGAAGATCCCTGTAGTTTCCGTATCTGACGGTCTTGTCAGACACCAGACTCGCGCCGACGCCATAGATCGTGAGTGAGAAGCTCGTTGTGGTCTGTCCCACGACCAGCTTTGCGGAGGGCTTAAGTCCGTGTTTCTCGTACAGCCTGTCGAAGATCCTCCTCATGTCCTGGTCCTCCTCAAGGACCACGAAAGTCAGATCCTTGAGTGCCTCAAGAGGGACATTTTTGTACTCCTTTTGCGTGACGCTCCCGTCAAATATGTCTTCCCGGGGGATGGCGTACTGCTTTAGTCCGTCGTTTATCTTCAGACCGGCGGGCACGCTTATGAGTATCCTCTCGTTTAAGAAGACCTCGGAGGCCATGTTCTCACCCTGGTCCCCGTCCGCCGCGATGAAGCAGTCGATCTCTCCGCCCTCTGCCATCTCCTTCAGCTCCGGGACTCTCGCATCGATTATCTTGATGTCGATCCCCGGGTGAAGTCCGTGGAATCTCGCAGTCGGCACGGGAAAAAAACCCGCGGTGAAGCTGTGCGCTCCTCCGATGATCAAAGAGCCCGTCTCAAAGTCCTTGAGATCATCATACTGCCTGTCAAACTCAGCTTCCAGGGCATACGACTTGCGGACATAATCGAGATAGACCCTCCCAAGCTCCGTGAGCTCTATGGGAAGCACCGATCTGTCAAAGACCCTGCCTCCGAGCTTCTTTTCCAGCTTGTTTATGTATGAACTGAGAGCGGGCTGCGAGATGCCGAGCTTCTTCGCAGCCTTTGATATGCTTCTCTCTTCCTCTATTGTCAGAACATAGTAAAGCGGTGAATTGTTCATGTTTTTCCTATATGTTTTATCAGAAGTCCCTGTAGAGGAAATCCGTCGCGGTAAAGCCCGCGCCGTAGATGCCGTAGATCACGATGATCATGATCGCAGCGTAGATCACTATCCAGCGGAACACAAGGTTCTGCTTCGTAAACTGCTCCCTGACGCTGAACTTCTCCTGCATGATGCTGACGATCCATACTACCGCGATGGCACGCGCGATGATAACAAGATCGTAGGTCGTGACGCCGAGGTTTGAGAAGATCGAACCCGAGAAGATGACCCAGGGGTTGTTCTTCGTCCACATCTGCTTGAACACTCCGAAAGCCTCGCTCGTGCTTCCCATGTAGGGTATGATCCTGACAAATGTGCAGAGCATGAAGGTCCTGATCATCTGGAAGAGCTTGAAACTAAAGCAGTCCCTGTTGATCTTCAGCTTCACGGAGAGCTTGTCAAACACGGGCGTGAAGATGAGACTCAGAGCGACCAACGTGCCGTGGCAGAAGCCCCAGAGCACGTACTGCCATGTTGCCCCGTGCCATATGCCCGTCGCGAACCATACCGCGTAGATCGGCAGAAGGCTCGAGATGATACGGCCCGCATTTGCGCCGAAGAACTTACGGCACTTCCTGTTTATGAACTGGCAGAACTTCGACACGGAGATCGGGTAGAAGAGGTAATCCTTGAACCACGCTCCCAGCGAAGCATGCCATCTGCGCCAGAACTCGGGGATGTTCTTCGAAAAATACGGATGATCGAAGTTCTTCGAAAGTTCGATCCCAAACATCTTCGCGATACCGGTGATGATGTCCATACAGCCGGAGAAGTCCGTGTAGATCTGAACGGAGTACAGTATCGCCGCGAGCAGTATCTCGTAGCGTCCGTAATCCTGCCAGTTGCCGAGCACCTGCGCAGCGATGATACCGATGCGGTCCGCGAGGACGAGCTTCTTGAACACACCGTAGAGCATGAGCTCGAAGCCCGACTTTATGTTGGCAGTCTCAAACTTGTGAGGCGCGATAAGCTGCGGCTCGAGGTCGCCAAACCTCGCGATGGGGCCCTGCACCACGTGCGGGAAGAAGGAGATGAAGAGCGCGAACTTGAAGGGATTGCGCTCCGCGGTCACCTTTTCTCTGTACAGGTCCACAACATAGCTTATGGACATAAAGATGTAGAAGGAGATACCCAGAGGGAGAACGAGGTTGAAGATCGGCTTGTCAAACTCAAAGCCGAAGACCTTCGAGAGCCTCTCGATGTTGTCGAGCGTGAAGTTCGTATACTTCACCACGAACAATATCCCCACGAGCACGAGCACCGCGAGCGCGAGCACTCTTCTCTTCTTCTTCTTAAATGTTTCTTTTATCCTTTTCTTTTCTTCTTTTTCAAGCCCCTCTGCCGCAAGGCTTCCCTTCTGCCTGTTGTTTAGGTTCTGCAGCCAGAGGCCGAACAGATAGGTCGACACTATGGTTCCCGCCATGAAGGGCATGTAGCTCAGGTCCGCCGTCAGGTAGTAGCCGATGCTCGCTATCAGCAGGATGACCCACTGAGCCTTCTTCGGCACCACATAATATATGAAAACGACGCCTGCTACGAAGCAGAAAAAGAACAAGGTGGTAATACTCATCGCTAAAAAACCTCTCTCACATCACTGTTGCTTTAAAGACCCGCGGCCCTCGCCACGGATCGCTTTCCGCGGATCACTCGTCGCGGAGCCTCTCGATCATCTTGAGGATCGCTTCCGCGCTGTTGAAGTTGTCGGGAGTGATCTCGTCCGAAGGGATCTCGATATCATAGGTAGAGCTGATCTCCGAAATGATGGATACCACGTCGAGTGAATCCAGCACGCCGTCGTCTACGAGGTCCTTGCCGTTTTCAAAGTCGATCTTGGGCAAAATGTCGTGGAGCAGTGTCAATAATTCTTCCATGATATGTCCTTTCCGCAGGTCTTGTGAGCATCGGTGCCTGTGGGCGTCATTTGCCTGACGTCAAGGCCTGCTTGGGCACCGTAAGCTTGGTCTTCAAGGTTCCTATCTCAAGGCCGGATCGCGGCCTTTATCACATCTTTTTTAACTCTCTTCTGAGTATCTTTCCGTTGTAAGTCTTTGGAATGCTCTCGAGCTCGGTGATGATCTTCGGCGTCTTGTAAGCCTCAAGCCTCTCGAGGAGGAACTTGTTTATAGCGACGGGATCAAACTGTGCTCCCTGCTCCATCACCACGAAGAGCTTCACTACCTCTCCGGATACGGGGTCCGGCACTCCGATGGCCGCTACGTCCGCAAGGCCGGGGCATTTGATCGCGACTTCCTCGATCTCGGTCGGAGCGATCTTGGTGCCGGCGCAGTTGATGACATCGTCGATCCTTCCGAGCAGGTAGACAAATCCGTCCTTGTCAAAGTAGGAGAGGTCGTTCGTGACCACATAGCCGTCCTTTATCGTCTCAGCCGTGAGCTCGGGCTCCCTGTAGTAGCCCTTCATCATCATGCTTCCGCCGTAAGCGAGCCTTCCCTCGACATCGGGTGTGGGATACTCCACTATGCCGCCGTCCTCCTTGATGATCCTGAACTTCG
>JAGDDC010000328.1 GCA_017958245.1 Lachnospiraceae bacterium | reverse complement strand
CTTTCTGCAGCGGCGAGATCACACAGATCAGGGTGGTCCCCGTGGAGGCTGAGCTTGAGAAGGGAGAGGAGCTCGAGGTCTTTGTGTACGCGGTCTATGGGGACAGGGAGGAGAGGATCTACGAAGAGTGGACCTCCGACTTCGACCCGCAGAAAGAGGGCGTACAGAACGTGACCGTGATGTGCCTTGACATGTCGTATGAGATCTGCGTGACCGTAAAGAGCGAGGAGGCTCCCGTGGTCTGCCCCGTGTGTGGGACCTCGTACGACGAAGCTTTCGATCACTGCCCTTCGTGCAGAAAGACGGTGACTTCAGTATCCGTGAAAGAGAAGGACAAGGAGATATTGTATCTGGGCGATGTCCCGAAGTTTGAGATAGAGGTTACCTACCTTGACGGGACGAAGAGCAAGGCTTTCGACGGGTATTATCTCGACAACTATGACCCGCAAATGACGGGCAGGCAGAACGTGATAGTCTCCTACGAGGGCTTCAGCGAGGTGGTCACGGTCATGGTGTGGTCGGGACTCCCGGGCTACAGGGACTGCGGTGAGGGGCATCTCTACCTGCCTCTCTACGACGGTGAACCGTGTCCTTATTGCAACAGGAATACGGGTTCTGACAGTTCATTTGAGATAGTATACTCCACGGACGAGATCATGGAGGCGGTGAGAAAAGACGGTTTCTTTGAGCTGTCGGAGGGGGACGCGGTCACTGTCTCCATAGTCTGGGGAGAGAGGATGGGAAGGTTTGCGCTCTTTGGAGGAGGAAAACAAAAAGCCTCGTACTGCGGAGGCTTCATATATGACGAGAGATGGGGTGACGGCGATTGAATGACGTGATAGGAAGCATGTTCAACATAGTGGGCGCGGTCGTGTTCTGCACAGGGATGGCGATCGTTCTGTGGCTTTTTTCGGGGGCGGTCTCCGCAGAGAAGAAAGCAGAGGTAAAGCCCTCGACTTATTCGGTGATAGAGATGAACGCAGAGGGGGTTGATGGGTATTACAGGTGATATTTCTTACTTTTATCCCTTGTTTTTTCTTGCGGTTATCGCGGGCGTGACATTGCTTGCGATAGTCCTGCACGAGCTTGGGCACTGCCTTTTCGCGCTGGCGTGCGGGTACAGGGTGTCGAACCTGAAGCTGTTCAGGCTCTCGGTTTCTTTTGGGAGAGGCGTGGTGAGCTTATCGTGCAACAACTCCGGAGTAAAGGGCCAGTGCCTTGTCTTTGACAGGGACGGCCTGTATGGGAAGAAGGCCGGACTCACGGTGCTCGGAGGGAGTCTGTTCAACCTTTTTGCAGGGCTGTTGGGCGTGTCGCCGCTCTTTGCGGGAGTCGGCCTCTATGGACTGACCATGTGGATGTCTTTCTCAGTGATGAACCTGTTTTTTGCAGTCTCGAACCTGATACCCAGAGGGTGCAACGACGGCGCGACCTTCGCGGAGATACGCAGGTTTGGCAGCGAGAATTACAACAAGCTCATGAACATAGCGTCAGCAAGGGAGCTCGGACAGAGCCTTTGCGAGATGGACCCTGTGTGGTTCGTGCCCTCAGCGGTGGGCGGCAGCATGGCTGTCGAGCTGCGCGGTCTGAGGTCCGAGAAGAAGATGCAGGAGAAGGGATACAGGTTTAAAAAGTGATGCAGGATAGTTTTGGAAGGCTGCTCGACCTGATCATATTGCTGGTCGTAGCGCTCGTTGTGCCCGTGGCGGCAGTCTCTGCGCTCGCGGGAGAGACTGCGGAGAGCCATGCGGAGAAGGTCGGACGTGAGTTTCTAAAAAACGTCGAAAGCTACGGAGTCGTTAGGCAGAGAGATATGGACAGGCTCGAGAGCAGGCTGTGCGAACTCGGGGGACAGCCCGTGATCAGGCTCTCAAAGAGCACTGTGCTCTACAGCCCTTCAGGTGACGACCTCAAGATGAGGAACGGAAGGCTTGCAGATGAGGACGTAGTAAGGTACGTCTCGGAAACTCATTGGAGTGAGCTTGAGGAGAGGCTTGCGCTCGACGGGGAGATAGAGTTTGACCGTGGCGACAGGGTGGAGCTTACCATATCCGGGCGGGGAGGCGGTCTGCCCATGTTCAAGGGGGAGACGACAGTGCTCGCCTTCCCGCGGGAAGAGCACACGTACGGATACGGACCCGCACAATAGGAAAAGAGGGAAGGACAGGCTGTGAGGATATATCATTTTACTTTGCTTTTTATCGCGATCGCCTTTCCGCTGATCGCGGTCTCTTTCCTAAAGCTTGAGAACAGCAGGGCGAATGCCGCAAGAGAGCGGGACGTGGAGGACGCGGTGTACCGCGCAGCTTACACGGGCGCGGGGAAGCTCTCCTCTGAGCATGACGGGGAGAGTGAGAGGAAGGAGGCGCTTGAGGCTTTCTTCCTGTCTCTGTACGCATCTTTTGATGCGATCGGGGACCCCGCGGGAAAAGAGGCCATAGTCCGCTCGGTCCCTTTGGTCCTGCTGGTCTCCGACGAGGAGTTCTACGCGAACATGCTCGTCTGCGAAAGAGGACCGGACGGCGAAGTCTCCTTCGGGCGCGAATGGAGTTGCGCCACGGACTATCTTCTCACACATGATGAGGATGAGGATCCTTTGTCCGGCTGGATGAACGAGTGCGTGGCCCGCGTGAGGTCGGACGCTGAAAGGGCAGGCATCAGGCTCAGGTTCAACATGCCTTTTTACGACGGTTCGGAGATGCTCAGATGCATGGACGGAGAGGTCTTTGCGGCACTCTTCCTGAAAACCTTGGAGGACGGATTCGGGGAGAGAGACGTGGTCTTTGCTACCGCGGACTATCAGAGCAGGCCAAGGAGGCTTTTTGCGGTCACGGAGGATGAAGCGGGGAGAAGGACCTACCACAGGCAGGGGTGTCCCTACGCAGTGGACGGGATCATAGCAAACTGTTACACGAAGAAAGAGTGCGCGGTACACAGAGCATATCCCTGCAAGGCCTGCTTCGGGAACTGAGGAGAGGAAGGTCCGCGGGAAATGCGCGGCAGGCATGGCCGGAAGCGGAGGAGTTTAAGTTTATGGGAGAGAGCATGGAGCGTAAAAAGAAAACAGTGAGTGCCGCTGTCCTTATAAGGATCGCGGCTGCCCTTGCGGCGGTCTTTTTCTTTGCAGTGCCGATCGCTGCGCCGGGGCAGGCCGGAGCGGCATCATTTGCGGACAACGGGGCGCGGATGATCGACAACGGAGACGGCACGCAGACGCTTGTGTATATCGACATGAGCGGCGTCACAAAGGAGGTCTTAAACTTCGACCTGAGGGATGAGACATACCTCATCATGACGGGAAAGCATAACCCGAGCCAGTCGAGGTGGCATTACTACACGACCGCCTACAACTTCACGGGCAAGAGCACGAACAAGGACATGGCCGGATACTCGGGGACGAAGGTCAGGATAGAGCGGCTCTCGCCCGAACCCGACGTCATGGTCGGGGGGATGCTCCGAACCACCTACAAGATCAGGTGGGAGGACGTGATCGAGGCGGCGAAGAAGTGCTTCACGCCCAAGCAGCTGCGCGGGAAGGTGACGCTGTACATGAGCAACATCTTCCAGGTCAGGGACAGGGATAACGGTGACAGGCAGTACGGGAGCGACATATCGGACTACGCCGTGATGGCGAACAGGAGCGGTTCGAGAAGGAGCCTCCCGGGGGACCTGCAGTGGTCGGACAACACCTTGAGGCTCCTCCCTGCGTACTACGACATACCGATCACCATCGAGAAGGTCTTTTACTCCATGTCGGTCTTAAAGACCAACTGTAGCGAATGCGCGAGAAACTATATGATAAACGGCTTCAAAAAGAAGGGCATGACCTATTGCAGGAGACATGATGCCCGGAGCGTCTGGTTTGAGTTTGAGAGCGCAGGCACTGACGACGGACAGTCGAAGTTTGCGGCAAAGAAGTCTAAGTTCACGTCAAATGTGGACGCTGTCCTTGAGGTGGGCGGCAGGACCTACGAGGTCGATGCCGTGACGCTTGCTAGGTCGGAGCCCGAAGGATACTGTGAGGTGAAGGACTGCGACACTTTTTTTTCGTATTATGACACTCTGCCCTCGGGCGGGACGGCGCTTGTAGGGAAGGCCGTCAGACACTCGAGATCGACACAGGAGGGCGCAGTCTACAGGTTCTACAAAAAGAACAACAGGAAGTTTGCCGTCGTCGTCGAGCGCGACAAGCCCCACGACGGCGTTGTGATCATACCTTACAGGGAGGTGGAGGAGCCTGACACCCACGAACATGAGCCCGTCATCACCGGAAGGGAGGCACAGGCCGGGAGGAAGGAGCTGGCGGTAAAGGATATCTCCTATATGGATCCCGGGGCTGAGGCTGACATCAGGTCGGATATCTTTGAGACGGAGGTTGCGATACCCTCGACAGAGGAGCTCATAGCGGAGGTTATAACGAACAGATATCTGGTAGACGCCTCCTTTGAGACCGTCTCGGGGACGAAGAACTACATCGTGCCCGTCATCCTGCCCTACAGCATAACATACAAGGGACCGTCCTTCTTCGAGCTCAACGAGGAGACTGGCGAATACACGGAGGTCCCGGGGAGCGATATAGTCGTATCGGGCTCTGTGAGCGGGACAATGATCGTCTCGAGAGACTATTCCTTCACGCAGATAAGGAGGTTCGACATGTACACGCCGACGGAGGCCCTCATAAAGAACGGCGCGCTGCCGGACGAGGAGATCGGGGTGAATGCGGACATAAAGGGCATACCTGAGGTGAGGTTCGAGAGGTTTGCGGATGGCGAGGAGGGACATTTGAAGGACCCCGATAACATAAGCGCCACCATAGTCCTCCCGCTATACACTTATTCGTCCGGTTCCACCGACTATCCGGGGCTGCCTGTTGTCACGGAGGACTACAGGTCCTATGTGGAGAGCAGGATCGGTCAGGTCAGGGCGAGAAACGATATGCTCAAGTTCGGAAGCAGGATGGTGCTCGATCCTTCATACAGGAACAAGGATGCCGTAAGACCTGACTTTACGGCGGTGAAGGCCCCCGAAAAGTGCGCTCCCTCCGAGTTTTCCGCGAGGGCCGACATACCCGCGGAGCGCAGGAACGAGACCTTTGAGAGCACGGGGACCGTGTATTACGAGAAGAAGGTTTCCGCTGCCTCGATTGCGGGCACGGAGAAGAGTTTCCGCATAGAGGAGATAAACCCGGTACACGTCCACACTCCCGTTGTCTGTGACGGCGTTGTGACCTCCGACAACAGAAAGTACCTACAGCTCCACGACTACGCCGGGGACGCGGTGCCGATAGTCGCCGGGAGGTCTGATGCGCCCGAATCCGAGGGACACGAGAACGATTCCTGCGACTTCTACGTCAGGGTGAGCAATTACGGCACACACATACACGAGAAGGGCTACGGGACGAGGGACTATCTCGTAAATCAGAAGGGCGTCAGCGGCGCCTATATAAAGGGGGATATGAACCTCGTGAGGTTTCCCTTTGACGTTATGTTGGATGTGGGCTCAGACCACCGCGAGGCAAATGATGTCCGCATAAGCGCAGGGTCGTGGTATCACGTCGGGACGCGGTCGATCAGGTGCTACATAGAAGACACCGTGAAGGACGGCATATACTATGTGGACTTCAAGACGGTGGCTGTGAACGCAGGCAGCAGCGAGGGGCCTTCCATGCAAAGTGCGAACACCTCGGACGAGTATTACATCGCAACCGACAGCGTCAAGGTTCAGGTGTCCGGGAAGATCTTCGACCTGAGGCTCACGGACGTGGAGGACAGGCTTGAGTGGGAAGACCTTGGCTGCGGTTTTACCGTGGGAGGCAAAAACGAGCTCGGGATCCCAAACGGCGTACCCTTGTCGCAGACCATCCCGATCGTCTTCGGACAGAGCACGGAGGCCCCGAGCCGCGGTGTCCTAAAGAGCGGTTACGACTGGGACTTCACCTTTCAGACGCGCGGGAGCACTCACGCTGACCCGGGAAGTATCATGGAGATCGTGCCGACCTTCTGGCACGTGGGAGAAGACGGGCGCGGGAGACAGGAAGTCGACCTGTACTACAACGAGCTCGTCCGAGGCGAGGCCTTAAACCTCGTCCGGATAGGGAGTGACAGGGACAGAGAGAACAGGACGGAGGACGACGGCTATGTCTTCACGTACGGCAAGATCAGGCTGTGCGGTCAGGGGGACTTCTGGTTCTTCACCTACAGGCTTCCGGAAACCTTCCATGTGGCGCCCAAAGGGACCGACGTTGAGAGCAGGGCGAAGCGCTTCGGCGTGGATTACACGGAGGATTTCTGGATAAGGGGCGGCTATGTCATAGTAAACTTCTCCATAACCTGCGTTGACAGGTACGGAAAGAAAGTCTCCTCCTATTCAAACACAACAGGCAACGTCGCTGCGGGATGCTGCAGCATGTGGAGGATGGAGGGCTCCCCGGTGACCAAGAGAGACTGGTACGGGGTGGACTTTACCTTCCGCGAGGGAGACGTCGTCGTGCTCTACAACGGCTACGGAAGAGACGACGATCATTTGACGGAAAGACTTGGTTAGACTTGCTTCTTCTTTACAAATCTGCGGTTTTGGAGTATCATAACCTAGATTGGACTCATGTGGCTTTGTTCACAGATAAAACATAATATGCCTTTATCATGAGTCCTGTGTTTGAAGAAGATTTAACGGAGGATTTTTGTCATGGAAAAGCACAAAGACGAGACGAACATGAGTCTCAGCAAGCAGAGAAAGCTTGAGCGGAAGGTAGCGATCAAAAAGAAGAAGAGGAATTCCGTTCTCATCAAGGTAGTGATAGCGGTAGTTATAGTGGCTGTCCTCGGCCTTGCGGGATGGGGGATCGGTTCTTCTATCTATAAAAAGGCGAACGCGGTGACTGCAAGCTCCGATTTCTCGGGACAGATCGAAGAGAGCGGAAAGATAAAGGGCGTTACCGCAACAGAGATCGTAGATCTGTGTGATTACAAGAACATCTTCGTCCCCGCAAAGGAAGTTGAGTTCACGGACGACAAGGTGGAGGAGAGCATCAAGAGCACGCTCGAGTCCCACAAGGAGCTGAGCACTTCGGCAGATGTCGTGGCAGCGGACGGCGACAAGGTTCAGATCGATTTCGCCGGAACCGTTGACGGCGAGGCTTTCGACGGTGGCACATCGACCGATTACGATCTCACTCTCGGTTCGAAGTCCTTCATAGACAACTTTGAGGAGCAGATCGTGGGCCACAAGGTCGGAGACAAGTTTGACGTCAACGTGACCTTCCCCGAGGAGTACCCTCAGAACCCCGATCTTGCAGGAAAGCCCGCTGTGTTTGCGGTCACACTGAAGGGTGTCTACGTGACTCCTGAGTTCAACGACGAGTTCGTAGCGAAGAACCTCTCGGATGTTGCTTCCTCGGCGGAGGACTACAAGGTTTATCTCAAGAAGACCAACTTTGAGTCATCGCTCAGCGAATACATCAGGAAGTACCTCACAGACAACTGCACTGTAAAGTCCTATCCCGATGATTACGTAGATCAGGCGAAGGCAAACTACAAGTTCCAGGAGATGTCCTCGTACGACTACATGAATCAGCTGTACGCGCAGTATTACGGTTCATCGCCCTACGCATCTTTCGAGGACTACACCAAGATGTCCGACGAAGAGTACGACAAGTCCCTATTTGAGAAGGTCGAGCGTTCCGTGAAGCTCAACCTCGTATGCCAGGCTATCGCCGAGAAGGAAGGCATCACGGCTACGATCGATGAGTTCAAGGCCAACTTCCTCAAGAAGGGCGGCACGGAAGACGAGTACAACAACCAGCTGAACACCTACGGAACACCTTATCTTGTGCAGGCTATGCTCAACACGAAGGTGATCGACTATCTGTCATCCGAGGCGACCATAGGATAAAACAAACAGTCTTTGAGCGACCCCTGCATGCCCTGCATGCAGGGGCTTTTTTGTTTCGGAAACCTTTTGTTTCCCCGCCCAATGTGCTATAATCATAGTTTGGGGAAAGAAGTCCGCGCGCCGCGCGGCGCACGTCCCCGTCCAATCATTTACGAAACGGAGAAGCTTATTCGATGGCAAAGATCACGGAAGAATACAACGGCGGTCAGATCGTCGTACTGGAGGGGCTCGAAGCCGTGAGGAAGAGGCCCGGAATGTACATAGGAAGCACCGGCAGCAGGGGTCTTCACCACCTTGTGTGGGAGATACTCGACAACGGTATAGACGAGCATCTGGCAGGCTTTTGTGACGAGATAGAGATCAACCTGCTCAAAGACGGCGCGATAGAGGTCGTAGACCACGGCCGCGGAGTGCCCGTCGACATACATCCCACCAAGCACATACCCACGGCGCGAGTGGTCTACACCATACTCCACGCGGGCGGAAAGTTTGGCAACAACGTGTACAAGGTCTCGGGCGGACTCCACGGTGTCGGCGCATCCGTAGTAAACGCCCTCTCGAAAAAGATGGTCGTTGAGATAAAACGCGACGGGAAGATATACCGCGACGAGTACAAGGACGGCGGACATCCCGTGACGAAGCTCGAGGGCGGCAACCTGCCCGTTGTCGGCAAATGCGCAAAGAGCGACACGGGTACGAAGGTTACCTTCTACCCCGACGATCAGATCTTTGAGACGGTCGAGTTCAAACCGGACACGATCATAAAGAAGTTCAGGGAGACGGCCTACCTCAACAAGAACCTGAAGCTCACCTTCAACGATCTGCAGACCGGGCAGACGCAGACCTTCTGCGAGACCGAGGGGATCAAGAGTTTCGTTGCACATCTGACTCGCGAGGAGGAATGCCTCCACGACGAGCCCATATATATCGAGGGAAGGAGCGCGGACATAGAGGTCGAAGTGGCCTTCCGCTACACGAAGGGATACGGCGACCAGATAAACCCATTCTGCAACTGTATCAACGTCGTGGATGGGGGAACGCTGGTAACCGGCTTCAAATCCGGACTCACGAGGGTCATGAACCAGTACGCGAGGGAACTCGGCGTGCTCAAGGGCAAGGACGAGAACTTCGACGGCAAGGACATAAGGAACGGCATCGTGGCAATAGTGTCCATAAAGCACCCCGATCCCCAGTTTGAGGGCCAGACAAAGACCAAGCTCGGAAACAACGACGCCAAGGTCGCTGTCGAGGAAGTGTTCTCAGCGGAGGTCACGAGGTACTTTGACAAGAACGTGGAGATCCTAAAGAGGATCCTCGACAACTCGATGCGCTCGTTCAACGCGAGAAAGGCCGGCGACAAGGCGAGGAATGCGGTATTGAAGCAGCTCGGGGAGGTTGACACCAAGAGCAAGCTCGCCGCTTGCTCCTCCAAGAAGCCCGCTGAGTGTGAGGTCTACATAGTCGAGGGAGATTCCGCGGGAGGCACGGTGAAGACTGCCAGGAACAGAAAGACACAGGCAGTGCTCCCCCTGAGGGGCAAGATATTGAACGTCGAGAAGTCCTCTCTCGAGAAGATCCTCGTAAACAACGAGATCAAATCCATGATCGCCGCATTTGGCTGCGGGATCGGAGATGATTTCGATATATCGAAACTAAGATACGACAAGATCATCATCCTGACAGATGCCGACGTCGACGGCGCTCATATAAGCACACTGCTGCTGACCTTCTTCTACAGGTTCATGCCCGAGCTCATCCTTCAGGGCAAGGTCTACCGCGGACTGCCGCCGCTCTACCGCGTGGAGTACGACGTGACTGAGCGCGGAAAGAAGAAGAGAGTGAGCGAGTATATATTTAACGACTTCGAACTCGAGAAGTTCAGGAAGACGAGCGGCCACAAGATCATGGGCCTTCAGAGATACAAGGGACTCGGAGAGATGGACGCCGAGCAGCTGTGGGAGACCACGCTCGACCCCGAGAGGAGGAAGCTTGCGCGCGTGTCCATAAGCGACACCGTTGAGGCTGACGAGATCACCGGGATGCTCATGGGCGCAAATGTTCCCCCGAGACGCGCATTCATCATGGAGGAGGCCGTGAACGCAAACATAGACGTTCAGGCATAAAGCAAACAGGCAAGACTAAACCGGGCCGGACAGGACGGCCCTATCGGAGACAGCTATGACAGAGACAGAAAACCTTGTTCAGTTAGATTATTCGGAGGAGATGAAGACATCCTACCGCGACTACGCATTGAGCGTCATCATCGCGAGAGCTCTTCCCGACGTGAGAGACGGACTCAAGCCCGTACAGAGGCGTATACTCTACGCCATGAACGAGCTGGGCCTCGACCCGAAGAAGCCTCACAGGAAGAGCGCGCGTATAGTCGGCGACACGATGGGTAAATACCACCCCCACGGCGACAGCTCGATATATGACGCCATGGTGCACATGACGGAGGACTACTCGCTGTGCGTTCCTTTGGTCGACGGCCACGGAAACTTCGGATCGATAGACGGCGACGGTGCCGCTGCCATGAGGTACACCGAGGCAAGGCTTTCCGAGGGCGGTATGACGCTGCTCGAGAACCTCGACATGGACCTCGTCGAGTTCATGCCAAACTTCGACAACAGCGAGAAGGAGCCTACCGTCCTGCCCGCTATGACGCCGAACCTCCTGATCAACGGAACTTCAGGCATAGCTGTCGGCATGGCTACGAACATCCCTCCCCACAATCCCGGTGAGGCGATCGACGCAGTCATGGCCTACATAGACAACCCCAACATAACGACGGAGTGCCTCATGCGCTACATCCCGGGACCGGACTTCCCCACGGGAGGCATCATCACAAACACGGATGCCCTGAGGGAGCTCTACGAGACCGGTGAGGGAAAGATCAGGATCAGGGCGAAGGTCGAGACCGAGAAAGGCGAATCCGGAAGGACTAACCTCGTGATCACAGAGATACCCTACACGGTCGCAGGCAACAAGACCAAGCTCGTCGAATCCCTCGTCTCGATGATGAAGGACAAGGTCTTCGAGGAGATGTACGACGTCCGCGACGAGTCCTCCAAGGAGGGCATCAGGATCGTGATCGAGGTCAAGAAGGACCGCGACGCGCAGAACCTCTTAAACGGCCTCTACAGAAAGACCGCCATGGAGGACACCTATTCGGTCAACCTGCTCGCGGTGAAGGGCAACCAGCCCAAGACCTTCAGCCTCAAGGAGCTCATAAAGGAATTCGTTGACTTCCAGGTCGAGCTCTACACAAAGGAGCATGAGTTCCTTCTCGCCAAGGCGGAGAACAGGCTCGAGATCGTGGAAGGGCTTGTCAGGGCGACCGACGTGATCGACCTCATCATAGAGATACTCAGGGGCAGCTCCACGCAGAAACAGGCCAGGGAATGCCTGATGCGCGGTGATGTCACGGATATAAAGTTCAGATCCGAAGAGTCGAAGAGGATGGCCTTCAAGCTCGATTTCACGGAGAGACAGACGGACGCCATACTCGCGATGCCTCTCTCGAGACTGGTCGGACTTGAGATACTCAAGCTCCACGAGGAGATGGACAAGCTGAATGCCGACATAAAGAACTACCGCGATATACTCACAGACAGACAGCTCCTCTTCAAGACCATCAAGACGAGACTTCGCTCCTACAAGCAGAAGTTTGCCGTAAAGCGCAGGACGGAGCTCGCAAACCTCGAGGTGATAAACTATGTCGAGGAGTTCAAGGAAGAAGAACTTGTGATCCTGATAGACAGATTCGGATATACGAAGTGTGTCGACATGGCCGCTGTACAGCGCGCAGGTGAGGAGGGCATGGCCGAGTTTGTATACAGGATCAGGATGAAGAACACGGACAAACTCTGCGTCTTCACCGCCGAGGGCAACATGTTCCAGGTCAAGGCTTCAGCGATCCCGCGATGCAAACTCAAGGAGAAGGGCACGCTGATCCACAATCTCTGCAAGGTTGACAGGGAGGAGATAATCCTCTACACTTCATTTGAAGAGCTGTTCGAATCACAGCTCCTGTTTGTGACAAAGAAGGGCTTTGTGAAGCTGGTTTCCGGCATCGAGTTCGAGACTGCGCGCTCTGTGGTACAGACGACCAAGCTGGACGCGGACGACGCTCTGGTCAACATCAGCATGCTCGGGGCAAGTGATATAATCATGGGAGACAGGCAGGTCTTTCTCGTAACCGGGAAGAATCTGATGCTCGCATACCCCGTCGAGGAGGTCGTTGAACTCAAGAAGACCAGCAGGGGCGTCAAGGGCATCACCCTCGACAAGGACGATCTAGTCGAGGCTGCGGGCGTGTATTCACCGGATGATCCGGAGATAGAGGCCTGCGGAAAGAAGATCCCGGTAAAGAAGATAAAGACAAGAAAAAGAGGGGCAAAGCCTCAGAAGATATAGGGGGAAGCTTTTTATGGCTCGCGTAAGCATCATCGTTCCTTTTAAAAACTATAAACATTTTCTCGCGGACTGTCTCGCGAGCCTCGATGCCCAGAGCTTCAGGGATTTCGAGGTCGTGCTGGTGCTCGACGGCAACAAGGAGGACGTGAGTGACCTGACGGAAGAGTACGGGAAGCGCATGCAGATAAACACCGTGAAGCTCGAGGGAAAGACGGGCGTTGCCGCTGCAAGGAACCTTGGGATCGAGAACGCGAAGGGAGAGTATGTGTTCTTCCTCGACAGCGACGACTACATCTATCTTGAGACCATAGGCGATCTCATCGAGGCAGTAGACCTCGAGGGCGCGGACGTGGTCTACTGCAAGAAGGCAAAGTCCTACTTCAAGAGAGACATCTTCCTTCCCGTGTTCAAGGAGCAGCTTGAGCAGCTTGAGGCCGAGCGTATTGCTCTTCTCGGTGAGGACGCAGATGACGCGGAGGACATGGGAGAGAGCTTCGAGGACGAGGAGGCGGAGGCTGCTTTCGAGACCGCGGAGATCGGCATCAGGCAGAGGAACGCTGCAAAGTATCTGGTCGGAAAGAAGAAGATCTTCGGTACCATCTCCGTCCTGGGCATCCTCATAAGGAGGGACATCCTCGAAAGAGAGCATATTCGATTTGACGAATCGGTTCTGATCTACTCGGATCTCTTATTTGTCATGAAGCTCCTTGACCTCGACCTGAACTTTAGAAGACGTTACAGCACATACTATATAAAGAGGACGCACAACGATCCGGTCAACTTCCCCGCGCTCTCACAGGAGAAGGGCGAGGACGCATTTGACGAGATGGTCGACGTGGTCAAGAAGGCCTACACAAACTCAAGGCCCGACGGTTTCGCGCGCGAAGCGCTCGAGAAGGTGATGATCAACTACTATTCGCTCACCTACGCGCCCAGGCTGCGCCGAAGCACCAACGACGCGTGGAGGAAAGAGCGCCTCGTAAAGATCAGAGAGGTCATAGGCCTTGTCGACAACTCCGCATACAAGGGCATGGCCGGATACAAGAAGAGGCTCTGCAAGGCTCTGCTCTCGGGAAGTGCCAAAAAGGCGACGATGGCGGTCAACAAGCATCTTGCCATAAAGAAGGTCAAGAGGATCTTCACAAAGAAGCACGAGATCGCAAAGTATTTCTACAAAAACAGGTTCCTGTCGAAACCGCTCAGGGACAACGTCGTCATGTTCGAATCCTTCTTCGGGAAGAGCTACTCGGACAGCCCCAAATACATATATGAATACCTCGCGAAGAACTTCTCCGACCGATTCGAGTTCGTGTGGGTGCTTGAGAAGAGGCATAAGCTCCCCTATGGGGGCAAGCAGGTCAAGCGCTTCAGCGTGGCTTACATGAAGTACCTTGCGACTGCGAAGTATTTCGTCTTCAACGTCAAGCAGCCCAACTGGTTCATGAAGCGCGAGGGCATGGTCTTCCTCGAGACGTGGCACGGGACTCCGCTCAAGAAGCTGTGCTTCGACGTTGAGGAGGTTTTCTCGGCCTCGCCCATGTACAAGAAGAACACTTTCATCAAGTCGCGTGAGTGGGATTATCTCATCGCCGCAAATGAGTTTTCGAGCAAGACGTTCAGAAGGTGCTACAAATACAACAACAAGATGCTCGAGTACGGCTATCCCAGGAACGATATACTCCACGCTCCGGACCGTGACGAGAAGGAGGCTTTCTTCAGGAAGAAGCTCGGGATCCCCGAGGGCAAGAAGACCATACTTTATGCACCTACATGGCGCGATGACGAGTACTACGAGAACGGCAAGTACAAGTTCACCTTGAAGCTCGACCTAGACCTCATGAGGAAGGAGCTCGGCGACGAGTACGTTGTGCTTCTCAGGACCCACTACTATATCGCGGATTCGCTTGATCTCACGCCTTACAAGGGCTTTGCGTTCAACTTCTGCAAGTACGATGACATATCGGAGCTCTATCTCATCTCCGATATCATCATAACGGATTATTCGTCTGTCTTCTTTGACTACGCGAATCTCAAGCGCCCCATGCTTTTCTACACCTACGACCTTGAAAAGTACAGGGATGTCCTGAGGGGCTTCTATATAGACATTGAGGAAGAGCTCCCCGGGCCGCTGCTCTACACCACCGAAGAGGTCGTGGATGCCGTGAAGCACATCGAGGACGTCAAGACGAAGTACGCCGACAAATACGCCGTGTTCTACGAGAAGTACTGCGGCTGGGAGGACGGACACGCTTCGGACAACGTGGTGAAGGAAGTGTTCTTTGCGGGCGGTGAGAAGAACTGATCGCTGCCCCGGAAATGATATGCAACCGGATAAACCCGGTAAAAAAGGCAGGCCGTCATTTTAGACGGCCTGCCTTAATTATG
>JAGDDC010000327.1 GCA_017958245.1 Lachnospiraceae bacterium | reverse complement strand
TCCATCTTCCTGTCTGTCTTTGCGTATTCGAAGGTGTCTGACTTTGTCGTAAAAGCAGCCTTTGCAAGCTTCTTCAGAGTCTTGTTGACACGGTTGATCACCTTGTTATTGCCTTTGAGCTGGATATATGTGCACACATGGTTTGCGACTATAGTCGACTTACCCTTGAAGGTCTTGCTCTTGTCGATCGTAACTGTTCTGAAGGGGAGACTTGCCTCGGTCGATCCGGGAAGGACGTCAGGGACATCTTCCTTCAGGCTTACCTCTGCAAATGAGCCTGCTGCAGCATTTGCGACAGCTGCGGGAGCAAATGCGGGAATTGCGAGTGCGAGCGCCAGAACAAGGACGAGCACTGCCCTTGAGAATCTGTTGTAAGTCTTGTCTTTCATGATATAACCTGCCTTTCATTTAACGTCAGATATCGCGCAACGTCTTCTTGTGTATCTGTGCGATTGCATATAAGATTGTAACACTTGTTTGCGATTTGACAAGAGAAAAATACCCCTAAGACAGAAAAACTGTCTGTGTGGGATAGTCAAGTTTTTGGAAGAAACAGGATGAAGTTTTTTGCAGGGTATAGTATAATCATGGGGAATCGTTGAGGTTCCGTTTGGTTTATATGTGTATCCGAAGCGTACCGCAAGGGGCGCGTGGGAGTCGACGGAGGTGGGAGCATGGCGAGAGAAGACCGCGTGAGCCTGCTGTACCCGAAGGGGTCAGAGGCGCAGTACAAGACAGTTTCAGAGACGACGATGCACGATCTTTGGTTTGATGAATTGTGTGCGGAGCTGACCGACAACAAGCAGGAGCAGAACGCCATCATGCAGGTCCTGTCGAAGGTGACTGAAGATCCCGCGACGGCAGAGTACAGGAGCGGCGTGTTCGACGACATATACAGGAACCCGAAGATGTGCGAGAGGATGCTCGAGCTGCTCGACAAGATCAATTTCCTGCGGGATTACGGAGCTTTCAAGAAGAAGTATGACGAGACTGCGGGCGTGTGGGACCTGATGCACAGGCTCGAGGAGATGAACGAGTACATCGGCTATGTCGAGGCGATGCATGAGTGCCTGAAGGAGGCGGAGATCGGCTCCGAGGGACTTGTGGCTTTGAAGGAGCACATAGACAGGATATACCACGACAACGGATATGATGTGCTCAAGGAAGATATAGGCAGGCTCAAGGCGTCCACCGCGAGCATAAAGAGCGTCACGCTCGGGATCAACCTCAACGAGCGTTTTGAGGCTTCGAGCATGGGGATCGTGTCGATCAACGCGAAGGAGTTTACGAGGTCGAACATCATCGGCAGGTTCTACGACAAGATGGCCTCGGGCGACAGGATAGAAAAGGACACCGAGTGGGACGAGAACTTTAAGTATTATCCGCTGAAAGCCGACGCGGGGCTCAGCATGGATCAGATCACGAAGATCTCCGCCTTCGCTTCGGGCATGAAGTCCCCCGTGATAGGCGCTCAGCTTGCGGCCATACCGTCGGGCGACAGCGCGGAGGAGGCGACCAGATACATGAACCGCGAGGCGGATCACCTGATCTCGCTGACGGTCAAGCATTTGCGGGAGACTCTGAACCGCTATATGACGATCACCATCACGGAGGTGACGGACCTGATCCCGGAGCTCATGTTCTACATAAGGTTCGCGGATTATGTAAAGAAGCTCACGGCAAAGGGGCTTAGCTTCTGCAGGAGCAGGGTATGTTCAGGATCTGCCAGACAGGCAGGGACAGGGCAGGATGCAGGTCTCGGGGTGTCTGCTGCGGCGGGGCATGACACAGATCCCGGGTTGCAGGCTGCGGCGGGGCACGACACAAAGGCAGTCGGCTTCTACAACCTGAAGCTTACAAGGCTTGCGGGGGATGGAAGCCGGGGAAATGCCTCGGGGATCGTAAAAAACGACCTTTCATTTGCGGAGGACAGCCTTGTGTATATATTGACGGGCGCGAACCGCGGGGGGAAGACCACCATCACGCAGGCCGTCGGACAGCTGTTCATACTTGCTCAGGCAGGCATCTACGTGCCCGCGGAGGAGTTTGAATACGAGCCCGTTGACTGCATCTTCACTCATTTCCCGGCGGACGAGGACAAGACGATGGACCTCGGAAGACTCGGCGAGGAGTGCAAGCGCTTCAGGGAGATCTTCTTTGAGGCGACGGGGTCGAGCCTCATACTGTTAAATGAGACATTTTCCACGACCTCCTTCGAGGAGGGCTACTACATAGCAAAGGATTCGGTGCGTGCGATCGCGGAGAAGAGGATCCGGTGCATATACAACACGCACATGCACAAGCTGGCTTTCGACCTGGCTGCAGAGTCGGGCGGTGACCGCGAGGGCGCGCAAGGCGGAGCAGAAAGCGGACCGCAAAATGGCAATTATGAGGCACAGGGCGCAGGCTCTGCAAGTCGTGACTCACAGGGGACGGGCAAGTGGTGCGTACGGTCGCTCGTCATGAGCAACGAGAACGATCCAACCCCTTTCAAAGCAAGGGTGGCGCCTCCCGAGGGCCTGAGCTACGCGAGGACCATCGCGGAGAAATACGGCGTGACCTTCGAGAGCCTTACGGAACGGTCAGAGTAAACATGCAAAGCGGGATACAAAAAAGAGCCCGGCAAAGACAGAGACAAAAAAACGGATACGCGGAGCAAATATCAGGAGGAGCTATGAAGATCAGGAAACTACAGGGCAAGGAGCGTTCCGACGCATGGGAGATATCTGCATATTGCTTCCACCAGAGGGTAGATGACCCGGAGGCGGAAAAAAAGAAAGTTATCGAAAACGACGCAAAAGAGAGGGAGACACTCGATGACTGGGGGGCTTTTACCGATGACGGAAAGCTCACGGCAAGGATCATCAACAATTATCTTGACTTCTATATCGACGGAAGCGTTCAAAAGGGCGGCGGTATCGGCGCGGTATCAACGCTTCCCGAGTACAGGAACATGGGCGCCGTGCGGGAGATGTTCGGAGAGATCCTTCGCGATGCCTACAGGCGCGGAGAGGTGATCTCGGCGCTCTTCCCCTTCAGCCACGCCTTTTACCGCAAGCAGGGCTATGAGACCGTGGTCTTCGCTCACAATTACGAGCTCACACCTATGCTGCTCTCAGGCTACAAGCTCCGCGATGACGTGACCATGTGGAGGCCCGGGGACAGCGTGGAAGGCTATCTTGAGGTCTTTACGGAGTTCGCGAAAGACTTCAACCTCTCGACTCCGCGCGACGGCAAGCGCATGGAGGAGCACTTAAAAACAGGCGGACTTTTTAAGGACAGGAAGTTTTCCTACCTGATCAGACATGAGGGAAGGCCCGTGGCCTATCTGATCTTCACCGACGTCGCCGGAGCGGATGGCGCGACGCTGCGCGTCGATGAGTGTGCGTGGACGTGCAGGGAGGGATTCCATGACATACTCGGCTTCCTCGCAAGGTTCGATGCGGACTACGCGAAGATCAAGATCCTCCTTCCGCAGGGCATCGACCTGTTCAGAGTCGTGAGAACGAGGCAGATGTACGAGTTCTCCGCAGTCACGCATCACGGCTTCATGGTGAGGCCGGTGAACGCCGAGGCTATGCTTAAGGCCATGAAAAAGCCTGACGACTGTGATCTCGTGATCGGGATCACGGACGAACTGATCGCAGAAAACAACGCGGTCTGGAGGGTGAGGCCTGACGGAGCGGAGAAGCTCGACGACCTCAAGACTCCGGGCATCCCGGTGAGCTACGAGGGACTTTCCGCAAGCACGGGAACACCCGCGATGCAGAGCAACTGCGATATAGTCATGCCTTCGCGTCTCTTTGGGCAAATGGCGGTCGGCGCGATCAGCTTTGATGAAGCCCTGCTGCTTGGCGAACTCAGCGTAAACAGCAAGGAAGAGATGTTAAGGCGCCTCTTCACGGAGAAGAAGATCTTCGTGAGTGAGCGTTTCTAGGACACAAGTTCAAATGACGCTGTGTAAAGCGAGCCGAAGACTTGTATAATTGCGCGGCAGATATTATAATTGAGTAGGTCATCTCTTTGGCGAAAAGAGCATTTGCCGCCACAGATGGACCGGACAAAAGAGTTGTTAAACCACAGGAGGAAGAGATGAGCGTTAATTCAATCGATGCTGAAGACGACCAGTTCGCGTACAGATATGACACACAGCTTCTGATCGACCGAAGGGACAGGGATCTCGACGAAGATGAGATCGGAGACTATATAACAGAGCATTTTGAGGGCAACAGCCTCATCGCTGCGGGCGACGAGGACCTGGTGAAGATCCATTTCCATACGAACGAGCCCTGGAAGATTCTTGAGTATTGCAACACAGTCGGCGAGGTATACGATATCGTCGTGGAGGACATGATCAGACAGACAAACGGCTTACACGGATAACTTCTTCTTAAGGGAGAATGCATATGAACAAAAAGATCAAAAAGAGATATTCCGTCATACTCATCGCGATCGCGGCTATCGCAGTGCTGTGCGCCGTGGTCCAGCTCACGACCGTCACCTCGTTCAATGATGAGGTACACAGGATCGAAGGCTATTCCGAGGAAGACGACGTATCCATGGACATCCACATCAGGCGCGAAAGCACCGCGTCCTGGAGGAAGGACAACTTAGACCTCACGGGTTCGATCTTTGACGGCAAGCTCCACAATTCTACCGGTTATGAGATAAGAGAATGGACCCTGAAGATCGACATAGTCAGGGACTGCTACATCAGCCAGTTCTGGAACGGCGAGGTGGAGACGCATCAGTTCGATGAATCCGGACAGCTTAGGGTTCAGCGTTTCACGCTGTCGAAGTTCGAATCGGAGAACATCATCCTCGATTATTTCATAGACGGTCCCGATCTGATGATCCCTTTGAAGAAGGGTGATCACCTTGTATACTATCCGAGCAGCGAGTTCTCGGAGGTTCCCGTGAAGGCGGGCGAGGATGCCATCACCGGCATGATCTTCTATTACGGGGACAATTTCGAGGTCGATTCATACAGTGTTGAGTACAAGCTCCACAAGGATTTCACACAGGGAATCTGGTTCATCATTTTCTGCGCTGTGGTAGCTCTCGAGATCATACTTCTCGTCATGTACATGGTCGCAAAGTACATCTACAGGAACGCCGAGAAGGAGAACGAGTTAAAGAAGTCCGGACTGTCGTGCATGGCCGAGATCTATGCTTCGATCTACATCATCGATCTCGTAAACAACGTTCTGACAGCCGTTGCGGTAGACGAGGAAAAAGACAAGGCAAGACCCAAGAACCTTTCCGCGAGCGAGCAGATCCGCAATCTCTTCGTGGTAGATGCCGTAGACGACGAGTTCAAGAAGCTGACCATTGAATTCGGAGAGTTAAAGACGCTTCCCGAGCGTATGAAGGACAGAAACATACTTGTCTTTGAGTATCGCAGTAAAGACAGCGGATGGTGCAGAGTGCATTTCATCGCAATGGACCGTGTAAAGGACAGGCCGGTTGAGAAGGTGCTCTTCACCATACAGATGATCAACGAGGAGAAGAAGGAACTCGAGAACATCAGACGACAGGCCGAGATGGCGAAGTCGGAGAGCGGCGCAAAGAGTGCCTTCCTTGAGAACGTCTCGCAGGAGATCAGGAACCCGATCAATTCCATGCTCGAGTTCGATACCCTGATCCTTCACGATACCGATCAGGACAGCGTCAGGAAGTACGCGAGAGGCATCAGGACCTCGGGTAACATGCTCCTGTCCATGATCAACGGTATCATAGATTACTCGCAGATCGAAGCGGGCAAGTTCAGCTTTGACGAGGACGTCTTCTCGCTCGGAGGTCTGATCCACGAGACGAACAACATCATCGAGGCTGAGGCAGGCAGCAAGAACCTTGTTTTCCAGCTTGACGTGACTCCGACCATCCCCGATATGCTCTTCGGAGACGGATTGAGACTCAAGCAGATCATAGTCGAACTCATGACCAACGCTGTGAGACACACATCGGAGGGCAACATAAGGCTCGGTATATTCGGGACGAAAGTTGAGAACGGCAAGGTCCACCTCCTTGTGTCTGTCAGGGACAGCGGCAAGGGCATGGATATGGAGGATCAGAAGAAGTACCTCGAAGAGCTTTCGGGCGGCGAGACCGGAACTCTCTCCGCGGAGAGCTCAGGCATAGGCATGAGCCTTGCAAGCAGGCTTCTGGCTCTCATGGGGTCTGAACTCAAGATCGCAAGCACCAGCGGAAGAGGAAGTGATTTCTACTTCGAGCTCGAGCTCGGGGTGGATGACGAGACACCCGTCGGAAAGATCGAGTGGATCAAACCGGAGTAGCAAGTTGGCAGTTTAGGGAGATGTTTTTGATGATTTCTGTATTATACGGAATCCTTTTGGTGATATCTGCGTTTGTTGTCATCTTCATGGCGCAGAAGAATTACGAGAGCATCGATATACACTATTGGACGCTGGTCACGATGATACCCGTTATCATCTTGAGTTACTGGCTCAAGTCCATGGTCACGACGGTTGAAGGCGCAGCCTACATGTTCTGTTTCATATACCTGGACAGTACCGTCCTTCTGACCGTTGTTCTGTTCAATATCACGCATTTTTTGATGATCAAGGTGAGACCCTGGATCAAGATAACCGCATACAGTCTTGCGCTCCTGCACATGGGACTTGTGTGGGCCTGTGTTCACAACACGCTCTACTACAAGTCGATCACGCTGGTGAAGAGCGGACTCGGCACGGCGACCAGGATCGAAAACGGACCTCTGAAGTTCATTCACTGGATATATCTGACGGTCATGCTCGTGTTCATCATAGGACTTGTGGTGTACGCAAGGATCAAGAAGGGTACTTATTCCAGGAGGTCGCTGCTCATCTATACAACGCTGATCACTGCGGCGATCGCGATCTATGTGGTAGAGACGGCTATGAAGGCGGATTTTTCGCTCCTGCCTCTCCTCTACGTTGTATCGGACATCATCATAGCGGGGATCTACGACAAGGTTCATGTTCACGACATATCCTGCCTGATCTCGGAGCATCAGAAATACAGCGGAACGCGGGGATATGCCGCATTTGACCTGGACGGAAGGTACTTGAGCTGCAACTCCATGATGTACGAGTTCCTCCCGGAGCTTGCGGAACAGATCGTGGACGACAAGCTTGAGAAGGAGTCAAGGCTTGCGGGGATCTTCTACGGGCTCATAAACGAGCACAGGGAGACTGGCAAGAGAAGCCTGATCTTCAACGCGGGCGACTTAGTCTGCGAGTGCGAGATCTCCGAATTCTCACTCAGAAGAGACAGCAGGGCTCAGGGCTACCTCTTCGACGTGAGGGACGTGACCGAGGAACAGAAGGTCATCGAGGTCATGAAGGACTACAACGAGACCTTGAACAACGAGGTCGAGAAGAAGACCGAGAACATCAAAAACATACAGGAAAAGGTCGTCTTAGGCCTCGCGAACATCGTCGAAAACCGAGACAACAACACAGGCGGCCATGTAAAGCGCACCAGTGATATAATCAAGTTCGTCGTCGAAGAGATGATGAAGCAGGGTGTGTACGATATAGACGAGGAGTTTGCGGAGGACGTCGTGAGAGCCGCTCCAATGCACGACCTCGGAAAGATATCGATCGACAACTCGATACTGAACAAGCCCGGGAAGCTGACCGACGAGGAGTACGCGATCATGAAGACTCACTCGGTCAAGAGCGGTGAGATAGTGAACATCATTCTCAAGGGTGTCGAGGAGCAGCACTTTGTCGACATAGCGTTCAACATAGCCAGGTTCCATCACGAGAGATGGGACGGAAGAGGCTATCCCGAAGGTCTCGTGGGTGCCATGATACCGATCGAGGCCAGGATCATGGCGATCGCGGATGTGTACGACGCGCTCGTCAGCAAGAGATGTTACAAGAAGCCCATGAGCTTCGAACAGGCCCAGCAGATCATGGTTGAGGGCATGGGGAGCCAGTTCGACCCCAACATGCTCTCTGTGTTCATGGGATGCAGGGAAGAGCTTGAAAACTATTACAGAAAACAGGAATAAAAACTTTTCGCCCCGGGCTTTCTTTTGAAGGCTTTGGGGCGGTTAACTGTAAACTCGTGTTATGTCCGGGAGGCGCCGCAAATGAAGTGGAAAAAGATAGTTTTAAAGACAACGGTCGAGGCTGAGGACCTCATAAGCGCCACCCTGGCGGAGCTTGGCGTGGAGGGGATCGAGATAGAGGACAAGATCCCGATCACCGAGCAGGAGAAGAAGGAGATGTTCATAGACATCCTCCCTGAGCTCCCGCCCGACGACGGGGTTGCTTACATAACCTTTTACGCGGGCGAGGAAACGGACCTTGAGACCCTGCTCCTCGACGGGAAGCGCGAGCTCGAGGCTCTGTCCGAGTTCACAAACGTCGGTGATTGCACGATGGAAGTCGGAGCGACCGAGGACAAGGACTGGATCAACAACTGGAAAGAGTTCTTCAAGCCCTTCATGCTCGAGGAGGACATAGTGATCAAGCCGACGTGGGTCGAGCTTGAGGAGAAGAGGCCCGGGGACGTGGTGATCGAGATAGACCCCGGAACAGCCTTCGGAACGGGCGCGCACGAGACCACAAAGCTGTGCATCAAGGCTCTGAAAGAGGATCTGCGAGACGGCATGACGGTGCTTGACCTCGGGTGCGGGAGCGGCATACTATCGATCATTGCAAAGAGGCTGGGAGCCTCCTTTGTGCTCGGGACCGATGTGGACAAAAACGCCGTCTCCACGGCATTTGAGAACACTTCGGTCAACCGTCTGGACGGGTCTTTGGTGACCTTCCTCACGGGCAACGTGATAGACGACAGCGCGCTGAGGGCAGAGATCGCGGAGCGTTTTGAGGAGAAGAGCGGGAAGAGGACCTGCGACATAGTGGTGGCAAACATACTCGCAGACATCATCATCCCGATATCCGCCGTGGTCGGAGAGTTTATGGACAGGGACTCTGTCTTTGTGAGCTCCGGCATTATAGACATGAAGGAAAAAGAAGTGAGGGAAGCCCTGCTCGCGAACGGATTCGAGATAGTGGGCGCTCAGTACATGGGAGAGTGGGTCTCGCTCACCGCAAAGAAGAGATGACGCAGGCTGCTACGCAGGCAGGTCGCGCGTAAAACGGAGGTTTTGATGGAAGCGTATCTTGACAATGCCGCCACGACGAGGGCGGCGGAGTCGGTTGTGAAGGTCATGGACGAGGTGCTTGAAAAAGACTTTGGCAACCCTTCGTCCAAACACATAAAGGGAGTTGACGCAGAGCGCTATATAAGGGATGCGGCGGAGAAGATCGCGGCGACCTTAAAGTGCGACGCAAAGGAGATAGTCTTTACCTCGGGCGGCACGGAGGCCAACAACATGGCTCTGATAGGAGCCGCGCTCGCAAACAGGCGCGAGGGCATGACGATCATTACCACGGCTTTTGAGCACGCCTCGGTGTACAACCCCATCCTCTTTCTGGAGGAGATGGGTTTCACCGTGAAGTTCGCCCCGGTCGATGAGATGGGGCACGTAAAGCTTGATGAACTCTTAGAGCTTGTCGACGACGACACGATACTTGTGTCCGTGATGAAGGTCAACAACGAGATCGGCTCCGTGGTCGATGTGAAGCAGATATCGGATGCCGTAAAGAAGAAAAAGCCGGACGTGATCGTGCACGTAGACGCGATACAGGCTTATGGCAAGATGAGCGTCATACCAAAGCGCGAGGGGATCGACCTGATGTCCGTGAGCGCCCACAAGTTCCACGGCCCCAAGGGCTGCGGCTTCCTCTATGTGAGGAAGGGCGTGAAGATAAAGCCCCTCATCTACGGAGGAGGGCAGCAGGGCGGCATGCGCTCGGGCACGGAGAACGTCCCCGCAATAGCGGGTCTCGGAGTCGCGGCACAGTATATGTGCTCGCATATCGCTGAGAACTCCCTCCACATGTACCGCTTAAAACAGCGTTTCATAGAGGGAGTCGAAGAGATAGAGGGGACGACGGTCAACGCCGTGCTTCCAAAGGAACAGAGAAACTGTGGGTGCGAAGAAAACGAAAAGTCCGGAGGCAGCTTAGGCGCGAAGCCTGCATGTGACACGGGCGCTGAGGGGACGCAGTCTGCAGATGACATCCCGGCTTGGATAGGCTCTACCGCTCCGCACATCGTGAGTGTATCATTTGCGGGGATAGACAGGAGCGAAGTACTGCTCCATGCGCTCGAGGAGAAGGGAGTGTACGTGTCCTCGGGTTCTGCGTGTTCGTCGAACCACCCGGGCATCAGCGGGACTCTGAAGGCGATCGGTGTCGACAAGAGCCTCCTGAACTCGACGCTCAGGTTCAGCTTCTGCGACGAGACGACGCGGGAGGAGATCGACTACGCGCTCGAGTGTCTGGGAGAGCTGCTCCCCGTGCTCAGAAAGTTCAAGAGAAGATAAGAAAGGTTGAAAGGAACTACCTATGATCGAATACAAGGCTTTTTTGATAAAATACTCAGAGATCGGGATCAAGGGCAAGAACCGCTATGTCTTTGAGCAGGCGCTCTGCGACAGGATCTCGGACAAGCTTCCGGGCTTTGGCGTCATCAGGGAGCAGGGCAGGATATTTGTCGAGTGCCCCGAGGTGTACGATTACGAGGACACTTTGGACGCTTTGAAGACAGTGTTTGGCATATCCGCTATCTGCCCTGTCGTAGTGATTGACGACAACTCGTGGGACAACCTGAAGCAGAAGGTCGGTGACTATATAGGTGAGTGCCATGACGACAAGCATTTCACCTTCAAATGCGAGGCGAGACGCGCAAACAAGCACTATCCGAAGGAGTCGCCCGGGATCTGCGCCGACATGGGCGAGTACCTGCTCGAGAGGTTCCCTGAGATGAAGGTCAACGTGAAGACGCCCGACCGCTACATAACAGTGGAGATCAGGACCAAGGCCTACGTGTATTCCGAGGTCATAAAGGGACTCGGCGGGATGCCCGTCGGTACCAACGGAAAGGCGATGCTCCTGCTCTCGGGCGGGATCGACAGCCCGGTCGCAGGCTACATGATATCGAAGAGAGGCGTGAGGATCGACGCCGTGTACTTCCATGCGCCGCCCTACACGAGCGAGCGCGCGAAGCAGAAGGTGGTCGACCTTGCAAAGGAGATAGCTGCCTACACGGGCCCCATCAACCTCCACATAGTCAATTTCACGGACATACAGCTCGCGATCTACGAGAAATGCCCGCACGACGAGCTCACCATCATCATGCGCAGATATATGATGAGGATAGCGGAGCATTTCGCAAAACAGAGCAAATGTCAGGCTTTGGTCACCGGTGAGAGCATCGGTCAGGTGGCGAGCCAGACCATGCAGAGCCTTGCAGCGACGAACGCAGTGTGCACGATGCCCGTGTTCAGGCCGCTGATCGGTTTTGACAAGCAGGAGATCATAGACATATCCGAGAAGATAGGGACTTACGAGACTTCCGTGCTTCCTTACGAGGACTGCTGCACGATATTTGTTGCGAAGCACCCCGTGACGAAGCCGAACGTTCACATCATCGAGGCCTCGGAGAGGAAGCTTGAGGGCACCATAGAGGAGCTGTATGAGAAGGCGCTTGAGAGTGTCGAGATCATAAGGGTGGAGAACCGGCCTTAGGACACCGGGATCATAAGAGTGGA